>NZ_JBSSAG010000023.1:0-42464 GCF_054058395.1 Thermostichus sp. OS-CIW-26
CGAAAACAGAAGGGGTCACGAAACTGGGAGAAGGCACAAATCAAAGTTGCCAGAATGCACCATCGGATTGCGAACCGTCGTAAAGATTTCCACCTAAAGACGGCTCATAAGCTTTGTGACCAAGCGCAAACCATCTTTGCAGAAGACCTCAATGTCACAGGCTTGACAGGGGGAATGCTGCGAAAAGATTGTGTCGATGTCGCTTTTGGACAATTTCTGTCTCTGTTGGAATGGGTGTGCTGGAAACGTGGAGTGTACTTCGCTAAAGTCAACTCCAACGGGACTAGCCAAACCTGCCCAAGGTGTTTTGCCACTGTCAGTAAGGGGTTGAAGATTAGAGAGCATCATTGTCCTGAGTGTGGGTATCGAACTCATCGTGACCATGCAGCAGCAGAAATGGTTTTGCATCGTGGACTAGAGAATTTAGTAGCCCAGGGACTCTGGGGAACGGAAACAGCCTGCCAAGTCGTTCTGTCGGGGGTCTATGACCTAGATAAGTGGCGTGGGGCAGGAATGCCTGACCGCGAGGTTAGGAGGCCCGCGCTGTGCCGTAGGGTCAGCGTCGGGAGGATGTCACTCTAGAGGAACTTTGTCTGGCCTCACTGGCATTTGCCCTTCCCCACGAGTTTGCCTATGTCTGTCATCCGTGCCCTCCACAGGCAGTTGGTAACCAAAGAGCGCTCTGCCGAAGAGATCGCCCGCGAGTACCTGGAGCGCCTGGCCCAACTGGAGCCGCAGCTTAAAAGCTTTATTACTGTAACCGAAGAACTGGCTCTGCAACAGGCCAGGGCGGTGGACGCCCGCATTCGGGCCGGGGAGGCGATCGGCCCTTTGGCCGGGATCCCGCTTGCCGTGAAAGACAACCTCTGCACCCAAGGGATCCGCACCACCTGCGCTTCCCGGATGCTGGAGGGGTTCATTCCCCCCTACGAGTCAACAGTGACGGCGCGGCTGGCGGCTGCGGGCATGGTGACGGTGGGCAAGACCAACCTAGACGAGTTTGCCATGGGCAGCTCCACGGAAAACTCCGCCTTTCAGCGCACCGCCAATCCCTGGGATCTGACGCGGGTGCCAGGGGGATCCTCTGGGGGATCGGCGGCGGCGGTGGCTGCCGACCAAGCGGTGGTGGCCCTGGGCTCGGATACGGGGGGATCCATCCGCCAACCGGCAGCTTTTTGTGGGGTGGTGGGCCTGAAACCCACCTATGGGCTGGTGTCCCGCTACGGGCTGGTGGCTTTTGCCTCGTCTTTGGATCAGGTGGGGCCGTTTGGGCGCACGGTGGAGGATGTGGCCCTGCTGCTGCAGGGGATCGCCGGCCATGACCCGATGGACTCCACCAGCCTGAAGGTGGATATCCCGGACTATAGCCAGGCTCTGATCCCGGACATCAAGGGGTTCAAAATCGGGGTAATCCGCGACTTGCTGGGGGAAGGATGCGGCGAGGAGACCCGCGCTGCCGTGCAAACGGCCATTCAACATCTGCAGGAGCTGGGGGCCGAGATCCTGGAGATCGACTGCCCCAGTTTTCGCTACGGCCTTGCCACCTATTACATCATTGCCCCTTCGGAAGCCTCTGCCAATTTGGCCCGCTACGACGGGGTGAAATACGGCCTGCGGGAACCTGCCGACTCGCTGCTGTCGATGTATGGCAAGACCCGCGCCCATGGCTTTGGGCCGGAAGTGAAGCGGCGCATTATGATCGGCACCTATGCCCTCTCTTCGGGGTACTACGACGCCTACTACCTCAAGGCTCAGAAGGTGCGCACCCTCATCAAGCAGGACTTCCTCAAGGCTTTCGAGAAGGTGGATGTGCTGGTCAGCCCCACCACCCCCACCCCAGCCTTCAAGCTCGGCGAGCGGGAGGATCCCCTCAGCATGTACCTCTGCGACCTGATGACGATCCCGGTGAACCTGGCGGGTTTGCCGGGGCTGAGCCTGCCCTGCGGGTTTGCCGATGGGCTGCCCATTGGCCTGCAAATTGTGGGCAATGCCCTACAGGAGAGCAAGGTGCTGCGGGTGGCCTATGCCTATGAGCAAAGCACCGACTGGCACAAGCGACGGCCCCCGCTAGGGCAGCCCTCAGTTGAAGAGAGCCAGGGATCCGATCCCGGCCAACCTCAAGCCAAGCGCAGATCCGGCAAAAGGAGCAAAAAATCCAAAAGCTGAGGCGGGAAGGGCGGCAACTAGGCCATGCCCATCTGGTTGGCCGCTGAAAAGCGTTCCATAAAGCGCAGGAAGCGATCCCACTCTGCCTCGGTTTCCATGTCGTAGGTCACTTCCAGGGCTTTGAATTCCCCGTTCAGGAACTTGGCCCTGATGTTGCGGGTGGTCAGCTCCCCTTCCTCATCGATCATCCGCATGCCGAGGATGTTTTGCGTATCGGATTTTAGATCCTCGAAGCGGAAAATCGCGGATCCCCGGTTGCCGGTCTTGGATTTCAGCACCCGCACCTGGGTGGGCACCTCTTGGATGCCGGGGGAGAACTCGATACTGGCCATGATGTCCTACGAAACACGATTATTTAAGCCATTATAACCGGCCAATCCCCGCATCCTGCTCCAGAAAATCTCTCAGCTCCTGGGCCGTCATCTGCTCCAGGTGATGGCCGGCCTGCCGTTGGGCTTCTGCCACATCGGGGATCCGGTCGCACAGGGCGCCAACCCGAAGGGGAAGAGGCTGGGCTGCCAACCCAGCGCGCGCTGCCGGAGTCACCTGGCCACAGAGGATGAGCAGGGGTTTTTGGGCTTGGATAGCCTGCTCCAGCACGGCCCCCACCACCTTTCCCATCGTGCTTTGTTCGTCGAGGCAGCCCTCTCCGGTGACGACCAGATGGCAGCGGCGGATGCGCTCCGGCAGGGCCAATTGCCGCGCCAAGAGCTGGATCCCGGACTCCAGAGTGGCCTCCAAAAAAGCCACCAACCCTGCTCCCGCTCCCCCTGCGGCTCCGGCCCCCGGGATCCCGGCCACGGCCTGGCCCAAATCTCGCTCCACCACTTGAGCCCACTGCTGCAGCGCCTGCTCCAACTGCTGCACCTGGGAAGGGGTGGCGCCCTTCTGGGGGGCAAAGACGGCGGCGGCTCCCAACGGGCCAGTGAGGGGATTCTGCACATCGCAGAGGCCGCGGACCCGTTTCCCCTGCCAAACAGGCTGTTCGGGGGGCTCGATGCGCGCCAGCCGGGCCAGCTCCGCCCCACCCCAGCCGATGGGATCCCCAGCTCCATCCAACAGGCGATAGCCTAAGGCCTGCGCCATGCCCGCCCCTCCATCCACAGTGGCGGATCCCCCCAGTCCTATCCAGATCTCGGCAATAGGCTCTCGGCAGACGGCCCGCAGCAGCTCCCCCAGGCCGTAGGTGGTGGTGCGGGTGGGATCCCGCCGCTCCGGTGGCACCAAGGTCAGGCCGGCCACCTGGGCCAGCTCCAACAGGGCCAGCTCTCCCGCCACCCCATATTCCGCCCACACGGGATCCCCCAGGGGGCCGGTGACCCACAGACCCTTTTTCTCTCCCCCCAGCGTCGGCAGCAATACCTCTAGGGTGCCCTCTCCCCCATCGGCCAAGGGGATCCGCTCCACCTCGACTTCCGGCAGCACCTGTTGGATCCCGCGGGCCATGCTCTCTGCCGCCGCCGTGGCTGTTAGGGATCCCTTAAAACTATCCGGGCAAACCAAAATCCGCCGCGGTGGGCTGCTGAACTGGGATCCCTTTGCCTGGAAACCCGCATCCAGCATGGAACCTGATACATTCACGCTGAACTCTCCTGAACATGGTTCAGGAAAGAAGCGATCGCATCCTGCCTATCTCTGAGCAGGAAGGCGGTATCCCGCAAAGCCCTGAGGAATACCCCCCAAGCGCTTTCCCCCTTCACTTCCCGGCAACCGTTGCGGTGGACTCAAGGATCAGGGGGAAACTTGGTCTACTATATCCCTCTCAATGACTTTTGCCAAACCGCCTAAAGCTCAGTAAATTCAGCAAAGTTCAGGGTTTTGGGGGTTAGAGGCATGCTCCTCGGCGGCGCTAAAAGGTGGGTTGCAAGCCTAGCCCTCCTCCTCTGCTGGCGAAGGCTGATCCGCGCTGGCAGGCTGGGAGGCACTGCCCAAAGATTGCTCCAGGGCTAGGCGCTGCTCCATGACCCGCAGGAAATAGCCGCCCATCATCGCGCCGGAGAGCATTTTGGCCAAGCTCTCGCGGTTGGTGATGATCTGAACCCCGAATTGATCGGAGGGCAAGCTCCCCACCAAGCTGCGGATGTTGTGGCCCAAGATCTCCAGCACTTCCGGAGAAGAATTGCGGGCAATATCCTGAAAGACACTGGGATCCTGAGACTGCAAGTATTGCCAGAGCCGGTTGTCGGGGCTCGGAGTTTGCACTGCCTCAAAACCAGGGATGAAGTTCAACGGGCTCGCCATGGAGTAACCCAGCTCCACAAACACAGCAGGTGTAGCCCAAACTAGGGCGCTCGGCCTGATCCCACAGGCCTTTGCCGTTCCCGGAATTTGGGCTATCCCAAAGGTAACACCCCATCCTCACCCTCTCCGGTACGGGATCCCACCCTTCTGCGGCGGCAAATGCCGTACCTAAGTAACGGCCGGGGATCAAGCGCTGGCTTGTAAACTACCCGACTCCGACCGCTAAAGCGGTACGGAGCGGGCTTTCAGTAGCCCTGAGCCTGCTCTGCTCTACCAGAGAACAAAACAGGCCCGAACCTCTAGGCTGGTTTACGACAGCCCCCAAAAGCGCAATCACATTCGCACCATTCAAATCCGCATCCCCTTCCCATCCACAGTGCCCACACTTGAACGACTTACCACTGCGATAGGATTGCGCAGGGTCGGGATGGATGTGTAAACACTTGTGGCAGGTCTGCGACGTGTAGGCGGGCGGCACAAGAATCAGAGAAACCCCTGCAACCCTCGCCTTGTATTCCAGAAACTGGCGTAGCTGGTAGAACGCCCAACTGTTGGCCCTACGCCGCTCGGCTTTGCTGCGCGGCTGTTGATTGACTCTTTCCCGGATCCCTGTCAGGTCTTCCAGGGCAATAGCGCTGTTTGTCGCCTTTGCCCTAGAGACAATAGCTTTGGAGATGCGATGATTGACCCACGCCTGAAAGCGCCTCTCCTTGCCAGACAGCCGTTGCAACAGTTCTCTGCATCTGCGCCGCGAACTGCGTGTGCCCTTACTGGCTTTGCGTTGGAGTACCGCCCTCAACCGGGAGTAGTGGTCTCGGATTCGGTTCAACTGCTGTCCATTCCAGTTGTCCCCTTCTGACGTATGGGCAATATCTGTCCTCCCCAAGTCCACCCCCAGCACTCTACCCGTGCGTTGCGGTGGGGATGGCTCCGCTTCCACACAGATTTGAATGGAGTAGGAACCGTCTTTACGCTTGACCAGAGTGGCAGATTTGGGATTGGAGCCCGCCAGCCGTTCTCTCTGGTAACGGCCAATCGCCAGCTCAAAGCGCTCCCGACCCTCCACCGTGGTCAGCGACACCGTCCAGTCTTTCTCGCGGAACGAAAAGATACGAGCGTCGTAGGTAGCGAAGCCACCCTTGAACGCTTTGACGGGGCGGTTTTTCTGTTGGGCAACTTTACGGGCACCGGCCAGCCGTCTGCAGACCTGCTGGTCGCGTAAGCGGGACGTAGTCCTTGCCAAGTTACTGGACAAGCCGAACCGGGCACGGATTTCGCGGTAGCACAGAGACTGGAGCTTAACGGCGTTGGCGACTTTCTCCGGCGTGTTCTGGTTGACCCAGTTCAAGGCTTGGCCAAAAGCCTCCAAAGTCGCGTCCAATTTGGCGGCTTGCGACTGGGACACCTTGAGCTTGCAGGAGACGGTCAGGACTTGGGTCATGGTTCTATTGTGACTTCCGCATTCCTCCCGACACTGACCCTACGGGTACAGTGCGGGGCTCCTGCGATTTCTAGCTGAGGTCTCCCCCTCGGCAACCAAGGCAGCGGGTACCACTGTAACTCCCACAATGCTGTCTTCCGGATCCAGGCGCTGCACCAGCACCCCGGTCGCCTCGCGGGACTGGGTGGGAATGGCCTTGGCCAACTGGCGCATGACAATGCCCCTGGCGGTTACCAACAGGATCTCGTCTTCGGCATTGACGATGCGCAGGGCCGCCAGCTCGTCCGACGCCTGGCGGAACTTGGTGGCGATCACCCCCTTGCCGCCGCGGTTTTGCTGGCGGAAATGGTCGATGGCCGAGCGCTTGCCCCGCCCTTCTTTGGTGATCACCAGCACCCAAGGGTTAGCCAGCTTCTCCCCCTCTCGCTCGGCAGCCATCACCGATTCGGCAGAGATAATATCCATGCTGACGATGTCATCGCCGGCGTTGAGGGTAATGGCCCGCACGCCCCGGGTGGCCCGTCCCAGAGGGCGCAGTTGCTCGTCATCCGCCCGGAAGCGAATGGACATGCCTTGGCGGGTTGCCATCACCACATCGTCGCTGGAGCGGGCGCGGCGCACCCAGCGCAGTTCGTCGTTTTCTTCCAGAGAGATGGCAATCAGGCCGTTGGAGCGCACATTGGCAAAGGCGCTGAGGGCCGTTTTTTTGATGTAGCCGCCGCGGGTGAGCATCACCAGATATTCGTCGTCGCTGAACTGGCTCACCGGCACCATGGACGTAACCCGCTCTTCCCCGGTGATCGGCAGCAACTGAACGATGGCGCTGCCGCGGGCGGCGCGGCTCCCCTGGGGGATCTGGTGGGCGGGCAGGGTATAGACTACGCCCCGATTGGTGAAAAAGAGGATGGTGTCGTGGCTGCGACAGGCAAAAAACTGTTCGATGGCATCGTCTTCTTTGATGCGGGCGCCGGCTTTGCCGCGGGTGGCTCGCCCCTGCACCTGGAACTCCTCAAGGCCCATGCGCTTGATATAGCCCTGCTCGGTTAGAAAGATAACCGTCTCCCGATTTTCGATCAGATCATCCGTTCCCAGCTCCCCATCCTCCAAACAGAGGCGGGAACGGCGCGGGCTGGCAAAGCGGGCTTTGAGCTGCTGCAGCTCTTCGCTGATGATCTGCATCACCCGTTCTCGGCGGGCCAGAATATCCCGCAGGTCGGCAATTTGCCTCACCAAGTCTTCGTGCTCGGCCTGGATTTTTTCCGCTTCCAGGGCGGTGAGGCGGCGCAGCTGCATCTGCAGGATCCCGTCGGCTTGGGCTTCACTCAGGCCCAACACCGCCTGCAATTCCTCTCGGGCTGTGGCGGTATCGGCGGCTCCCCGAATGAGGGCAATCACCCGATCCAACTGCCCCAAAGCCAAGAGATAGCCCTGCAGCAGGTGATCCCGCTCTTCGGCTTTTTGCAGCTCGTAGCGGGTGCGCCGCTCGATCACCTCTTCCCGAAAATCCAGAAAAGCCTGCAGCGCGTCCCGCAGGGTCAGGGTGCGCGGCTCGCCGTTGAGGATGGCCAGCATGTTGACCCCGAAGTTGGCCTGCAGGGGGGTTTGCTTGTAGAGGTTGTTGAGCACCACCTGCGGCTGGGCATCCCGCTTTAGCTCGATCACCACCCGCATGCCGCTGCGGTCGCTCTCGTCGCGGATGTCGGCAATGCCTTCCAGCTTTTTCTCGTTGACCAGCTCGGCGATCTTCTCGATCATGGCTGCCTTGTTGGTTTGGTAGGGCAGCTCGGTGATGATGATGGCGTCCCGAACCGGTCGGCCCCGCTGCTCTATGGTTTCGACGGTGGCCACCCCCCTCAGGGTGATAGAGCCGCGCCCGGTGGTGTAGGCTTCGCGGATGCCCTCTTGGCCCATGATCAGCGCCCCGGTGGGGAAGTCAGGGGCGGGGATCCACTGCATCAACTCCAGGCTGGTCAGGTTGGGGTTGTGGATGAGGGCGATCAGGCCGTCCACCAATTCGCTCAAGTTGTGGGGCGGGATGTTGGTGGCCATGCCCACGGCAATGCCGGAAGAGCCGTTTAAGAGCAGTTGCGGGATCCGCGCCGGCAGCAGCAGGGGTTCTTGCTGGGATCCGTCGTAGTTGCCCACAAAATCGACGGTGTTGGCGTCGATATCCTGCAGCAGGGCTTCTTGGGCAAAGGCGGTCAGCCGACACTCGGTGTAGCGCATGGCTGCCGGCGGATCGTTGTCCACAGAGCCGAAGTTGCCATGCCCATCCACCAGCCGCTCCCGCATGGAGAAATCTTGAGCCATGCGCACCAGCGCATCATAGACGGCCTGATCCCCATGGGGATGGTATTTCCCGATCACATCCCCCACCACGCGGGCACACTTGCGGAAGGGGCGATCCGCCGTCAGGCCCAACTCGTGCATAGCGTAGAGAATGCGGCGGTGCACCGGCTTCAGGCCATCCCGCGCATCTGGCAAAGCCCTCCCGACGATCACGCTCATGGCGTATTCCAGGTAGGACTGCGACATCTCCCGCTGCAGGTCGGTGGAGATGATGCGCGCCGTCGATTCGTTGTCGCTCATGGGGTTGGGTTATCGTTGAGGGATCCCAGTCGGCCTTGGCGCAGTGGGTTCATGGAAGTTTATCGAGAAGCCAACCTTGGCCGTGGCAGAGTAAACTACTCGACCCTGACTGCTTCGCAGTACGGGGCGGGCTTTCGGTAGCCCTGCAGTTAGTAAACTAACCACGAGCCTCTGGGCTGGTTTACGGGCAGCCCCAATCGACCGTTACCAGTGCCCTAAACAGCCGTTTCTGGTGTCCGCAGAATTATTATAGCATTCCTCCCGACACTGACCCTACGGGTACAGTGCGGGGCTCCTGCGCTAGTAAGCTGAAGGTGATTGAATTGAGCAGAAAGCTTTTGTATTCCCAGTCTACCATTCGCCCTTTGTGAAGGCTGGCTGACTTCCAGTAGGAGAGGCTCGGTGGTTCATCGGCGGCCCTCTCTACAGCCTCATGGATCGAGATTTACAGGTGGGCCAAGCGGAGCTGATCATTACCCTGACCGGCATCGACGACACCTTTTCCCAAACCATCCATGCTCGCCACTCCTACTTGGCCGATGAGATTCTCTGGAACCACCGATTTGCCGATATTCTCCACCTGGACAGCAATGGGCATCGCTATGTGGACTACTCTCACTTTCACACAACTCTACCGGCTCAAGCCCCATGCCCTCGCTTGGAGGGGAATCCTTGAGGGAAACTATAGAAGAAAATCTATTCTCTAGCATGATCTCTATAGTAACGTTCAATGATAGGCTGCCCATAGCGTGGAGGGCTTTGGGGCATGCTGAGCCAAGCGAAAGAACAACAGTCCGGCGGCAAGAGATTTCTGGATTGGCACCGACGTCTGAGCCTAGACAACTGGCGCGGGGATCTCTTCGGCGGGTTGACGACGGCGATTGTTTCCTTGCCGATGGCCTTGGCCTTTGGGGTGGCTTCGGGGGCAGGGCCGGTGGCGGGCTTGTACGGAGCAGTATGCGTGGGCTTTTTTGCGGCTCTGTTTGGGGGTACGCCCACGCTCATCTCCGAACCCACCGGGCCGATGACTGTGATGATGACGGCGGTGGTTGCTAATGTTACAGCTCGTTACCCGGAGCAGGGGCTGGGGCCGGCCTTCACCGTGGTGATGCTGGGGGGCTTATTTCAGATCCTGTTTGGATCCCTGAAACTGGGCAAGTACATCACCCTCATGCCCTACAGCGTTATTTCCGGCTTTATGTCCGGGATCGGCTGGATCATGATTTTGCTGCAGATCCCGCCGCTGCTGGGCCACGCCAGCCAGGGGGGAGTGATTGGGGCGGTGCAGAACCTGCCGACCTACCTGCTCAACCTCAAGATACCAGAGCTGGGGCTGGGGCTGCTGACGCTTGCTATCCTTTTTGGCTATCCCAAGCCCTGGCGACGGGTGGTGCCGCCGCAGTTGGTGGCTTTGCTCGTGGGCACGCTGGCGGCCAGCTTGTTTATGGCCGATTGGGATTTGCGGCGCATTGGCCCCATCCCCACCGGTTTGCCGCAGTTGCAGTGGCCGCAGTTGCCCTTTGCTTCTCTAGCTAACCTGGTGCTGGATGGAGTGGTGCTGGGGATGCTGGGCTGCATCGATACCCTCTTGACGGCAGTCATTGCCGATAACCTCACCCGCACCCGCCACGACTCCGACCAAGAGCTGATCGGGCAGGGGATCGCTAACTTGGTGTCCGGCTTCATGGGAGGGCTGCCGGGAGCCGGCGCCACCATGGGCACAGTGGTGAACATCCAGTCGGGCGGACGTACCCCTCTAGCCGGCATTACCCGAGCGTTAATCCTGCTGATGGTGGTGCTGTTTGCCGCTCCCCTCACGCAAGGGATCCCAATGGCGGTGCTGGCAGGGATCGCCTTTAAGGTGGGGGTGGATATCCTCGACTGGAGCTTCCTCAAGCGGGCCCACCGCCTTTCCCTCAAAGGGGCAGCCATCATGTACGGAGTGATGTTCATGACGGTGTTTGTGGATCTCATCGCTGCAGTGGGAGTGGGAGTGTTTGTGGCCAACTTGCTCACCATTCAACGCCTCAGCGAGATCCACTCCGAAGAGGTGAAAGCCATTACCGATGCCGATGATGCGGTGGATCTCACTCCCCGTGAGAGGGAATTGCTGCGCCAGGGATGCGGCCAGGTGTTGCTGTTTTACCTGAGCGGGCCGATGATCTTCGGGGTTTCCCAAGCCATTTCCCGCCAACATCAGGCGGTGGCCTCCTGCCAAGCGCTGGTGGTGGATCTATCAGATGTGCCGATGCTGGGAGTTTCGGCGACGCTATCCTTGGAAAATGCCATCCGCGAGGCCCTGGATCGGGGCAAACAGGTGTGGATTGTCGGAGCTAGAGGTCGGATCCGGCAGCGCCTAGAAAGCCTGCATCTGCCACTGTCCCCAGAGCGGTTTGTGGACAGCCGTGAGGTGGCCTTGGCCGAGGCTGTTGCCCAGTTGGGCTTGCCGCTCGAGGCCAGTCCCCTGGTTTGAGTAACCCCAATTGGCCTGAGCCACAAAGCTGCGGGATCCGTTTGCCAGATCTAGGTTAAGTCTGAGTCTATGCAATGGAAGGGTCGGGTCGCCTACTTGGCAACCATGCATCGCAAAGAGCAGGTCATCGGCCCTCTCTTGGCCGAACATTTGGGGATTCAAGTCCAAGTAGCAACTTTTGACACCGACCAACTGGGCACCTTCTCGCGGGAGCGGCCCCGACCGGGGGATCCCCTACAGACTCTGCGCCTGAAGATTGAAAGGGCTCGACAAGCTCATCCCGTCTCCTTGGTTTTGGCCAGCGAGGGATCCTTTGGCCCCCACCCCCAGATCCCTTGGATCCCTTGGAATCAGGAGTGGGTCATGCTCAGGGTTTTTGAACCCGGCGCGGAGCCCTTGGAGCTGGTCGGCTATGCAGAGAGCACCCAAACCAATTTCAGCCATCGCTGGGTGCAGAGCTGGGCAGAAGCGCTGGACTTTGCCCAAAGGGCGGGTTTTCCCCAGCACGCCCTGATCGCCCTCGACCGGCCAGAAAAGCCTCAGGTCATCCACAAAGGAATCCAAGACGAAGCAACCCTGAAGCAGGTGGTGGGGGAGCTGCTGGCTCGGCAGGGTAGCCTGCATCTGGAAACCGACATGCGGGCCCTGTACAACCCAACCCGGCTCCAAGTCATCGCAGCCGCCACCCAAAACCTAATCGCCAAAGCCCAAAGCCTGTGCCCGGCCTGCGGCACTCCCGGCTACTGGCGGATCCGCTCGGTCTCTGGACTGCCCTGCGGCCAATGTGGCGCCCCCACCCCCGTGGCCAAGGCTTGGGTATATGGCTGTGCTCGCTGTTCCCACACCCACACCGAGCCTGTGGCAGAGCCCTGGGCGGATCCCGCTCAGTGTGCCTTTTGTAATCCCTAGCTTTGTCCCAAGCTTGACGTCAAGCCCAGGCTTTCATCCCCCCAGAGGGGCTGATGTAAGAAAATAGGGATCCAACCCAGTGGATCCCTACTTAGCAACTTGGATGTCAGCGCAGGGATTTTAAGAACTAGAAAGTAAACACAGCTCGCAAAGCCCCCACGCCAATGGTTGGGTCGTTGTCTCCGGGTCTGCCGCCATTGGGGTTGCTCACAAAGTAGGCAGCAGGCGTTAGAGTAATGTACTCGTTGACCGGGAAGCTGTAGTAGACGTCCACAACGAAGGGGCGAGTATCCCACACTCCGTCGTTGTCTGTGGTCACGATTGGCTGCCCAAATACAATCCCGCCTGTGGCACCCTCCACAAAGAGGTCAGGGAAAACAAAGCCAAAGAGGAAACCATTAAAGTTTTCCTCACCCGGATCCACAGTGCCAGCCGGTACCACGTTGGGCAAGTTGTAATCCACATTGCCAGCCGTAAACCAGCCAGACAAGGTAATTCGAGGGCTAAGCTCCCAGTTGGCTGCGACTGTAAAGGCGTTTACCCGCGCAGAGACATCGACCTGCGTTCCTCTTACCGGTCCACGGAAGAGACTTTTACCCGTGGCCAGGAAGGTGGGGCCGTCATTTGCTTGCTGCAGGTAGGTGGAAGCAAACTGAAGGTAAAACTCCAAGCCCTCGGTTGGCAAGAAGCCCAGCTCGACGGTGTGAGCGCTATCATCACCTGTTAAGCCACTGTCGCCAAAGCCTCTCCCCAAGGCTTGCCCTCTTCTGGTGCTGTAGGCGTAGGCTAAACGAAACTGGTCGCTCAAACGGAAGCGAAAACCAAATAGGGTTCCGCTGGGCACATCTGCCGTAGATTTGGGAGCATCGGCAAAGTCCGACAGGGCATCAAAGGGCGTGCTGTACTGCAGAACGCTCCCCACTCCCGTACCCGTAATGCCCGTGTAGATAGTAGCAGCGCGGTCGAAAGCAGGGAATTGATAAACCAGCTGGGCCAGGGTGAAAGTGCCACCGCCACCACCGCCAAAGCCAAGGCCGGGATCCCCCTCAAAGAACTCAGTCACAGCATCGCGAGCTTGGAGACGAATGCGCAGGCGATCGCGACCCACAAAAGAAGCATCGAAGTTCAAGCGTACCCGATAGGGAAGAGTCATGTTGGCTTGGTTTTGCTCTGCCACTACCTTCCCATCAACAACTCTGTCTTCCGTGAGAGCGCTGCCTACAACAGCAGCGATGACTTGGGCATTCAACTTGGTAACCGGGTTGAAGACCTTCCCTTTCAAGTCAGTAACATCGGCTTCCAGGGCATCCACCCGCCCGCGCAGGGCTGCCAGCTCAGCAGCAAATTCCTCTTGCAAGCGCTGCAGAGTGGCCAAGTCTTCCTTGGAGACTTTGTCGGCCAAACCGGCTGCAATCAACTCATTGATGCGATCCAAGCAGGCGTTCATACCGGCGGCAAACTCAAAGCGAGTCATAGCCCGGTTGCCGCGGAAGGTGCGGTCAGGGTAGCCGGCAATACAACCGTAGCGCTCCACCAAGGATTGCAGGGCTTGGAAGGCCCAGTCGGTGGGCTGCACATCCGAAAGCTCAGAGATGGAGGTGACCGGCCCGGTAGCTTGGGCATAAGCCACTCCAGGGGTCAAGACTGCCGCTGCACCCAGAGTGCCGGCCAGCAGCGTTTTCCAGTAGTTCGCGTGTTTCGCGGGCATGTTTCTCTCCTTGTTCTTTTCCTCACACCTTTTTGGCTGTAGGGATGTCCTCATAGAAGCGACAAACTGCCTACCTCAACAACGAGCCTGGCAATCGCGGACTCTGGGAAGACATGATACAGCCGAAGTCCACATCGTCTACCACTTTACACACTTTCTACGCGAGACTCAATGCGAGACCCAACTGCGGTAGATGATCGAGGCTCGATATCCACTACTCTACCTCAGGGATCCGGCTCTGGCTAGCGGGTGTATCCCAAACCAAGACAGAGCTCTCAAGCTGCAAGCTCCGGTGGGGATGGGCGGTACCGGACTCGAACCAGTGACATCCTGCTTGTAAGGCAGGCGCTCTACCGCTGAGCTAACCGCCCTGGGGGATCCCAGTCCACCGAGTTTAGCATTCCCAAAGAACTATTTCCCCATGCCCAGGCTTTGCGCCTTCTGGTACACCTTCCCCTCGGTCAGGAGGGAGGGGGCGATGCAGATCTCCACCTGCTGCATTTCTCGGAGATTGGCAGCCCCCAGGGTGGCCATGCTAGTGCGCAGAGCACCCCAGAGGTTGTGGGTGCCGTCATCGAGGCGGGCGGGGCCGCACAAGATCTCTTCCAGGGTGCCGGTGGATCCCACGCGGATGCGGGTGCCGCGGGGCAAAACGGGGCTGGGGGTGGCCATGCCCCAGTGAAAGCCGCGACCGGGGGCCTCATAGGCGCGGGCCAAGGGGGATCCGATCATCACTGCATCGGCTCCACAAGCGATGGCCTTGCAAATGTCGCCACCGGTCACCAATCCCCCATCGGCAATCACAGGGACATAGGTGCCGGTTTCCGCCAAAAACTGCTCCCGTGCAGCGGCACAGTCGGCAATCGCTGTAGCCTGTGGTACCCCCACCCCCAACACGCCGCGGGAAGTACAGGCAGCGCCAGGGCCGATCCCCACCAAGACACCGGCAGCTCCGGCCTGCATCAGCTCCAGAGCGACATCGTAGGTAACGCAGTTGCCCACCACAACAGGAATGGGCATTGACCGGCAAAATCGGGCCAGATCCAGCAGTTCCATGCCTTCGGGAACCTTGTGGTGCACCGAAACCACCGTGGCCTGGACGAAAAACAGATCCCCCCCGGCTTCAGCCACCAGGGGGCCATATTCAGCTGCGTGGGCGGGCACACAGCTAGCGGCCGCGATGGCGCCGGCCGCTTTGATTTGGCGGATGCGCTCTTGGATCAGCTCCGGCTTGACCGGCTCGCTGTAGAGGCGCTGCATCAGGGGAACGAACTCGTCTTTGCCGACCGCGGCAATCTGATCCAGCACCTCGTCGGGATCGGCGTAGCGGGTTTGGATCCCGTCCAGGTTGAGCACGCCCATTGCCCCCAGCTTGGAGAGCAAGATGGCCATCTTGACGTCCACCACGCCGTCCATGGCGCTGGCGATGATGGGGATGGGCCGTTGGATCCCTCCCAGGGTGAAGTGGGTATCCACCAGGCTGGGATCCAGCGTTCGTCTGCCTGGGGCCAGCGCGATTTCATCCAGCCCGTAAGCGCGTCTTGCCTGCCGATTGCGGCCCAGTTGCACGTCCATTTTTCCCCTGTTCTGCGGATCCTTGTTCTTATCATGCCGCCAAGGAGGGATCCAAGGCCAGCGAGAGTCTTGTTCTCTTGGCTGCGATCCCGGAGCGGGTCTCAATCCGCCCCAAAGGTTCGAGGGGGCAAGGGCGTGAAAATGTGCCCTTCTTGCAGGTTGCCGAAACTGCGGCAGCGCTCGGATCCCCAGCGGAACCCGTAGAGGGCGATGTAAGCACACATCAACGCATCCACTTGATCTTCGTAGTTTTTGAGTCGACGGCCCTTGAGGGATCCCACCTCCACTTGAAGCAGCTCCTCGTGGCCCTGGAGAGCCGGGTCAGCGGCAGCTAGAGAGCGCAGATGATGCTGGTAAAGCTGCCAGGCTTGTTGCCGTTCTGGCCAGGTGCGTCGAGGGCGGGCCTTGTATTTCAGGGTGCGGCTGAGGCCAAAGAGGCTGACCAAGGCGCTGTGGGGGAAGACCTCGGTCACTTGGCGGGTAAGCTTTCCTCGCTCGATGTTGGACTGCTCCCGAAAGCCATAGCGGGATAGGGCTTGCACCAGGGCTTCTCCTCTCACTTGGCCGTTTTTTTCTAGAAGCCGGCGGTTGGCTGGGTGGGCCCCGGCTGCATAGGCGCGAAACACCCGGTTCAGTTCGGCCTCGGCCCGTCGCTGTCCGCTGAGGTTGGGGACGCGCAGGGGGGCATCCACCGCCACCAAGCAGGGATCTTCGCCCGCCTGAGCTTGAATATAGTCCAGGATCTCCTCATCCGTTTGGAGAATGCGGCTATCGACCAGATGGCCTGTCAAGTTCTGCCTGCCGGGATCCCCAAGCTGGACTCGCAGCGTGGCCAGACCGGAAGGGTTGCGGGGCGACCAAGCCAGATCCAGGCCAATGCAAATCAACTGAGCCACACCGCCTTCCCCTTTTCCTCAAGTTCGACAGATCAAAGCCATTTCCAAGAGCCAGTTTGAGGCAGTTCCCGATTGCATGGCTCCGGCGCCCTCACCCCCAGCCCCTCTCCCAAAGGTAGAGGGGGATCAACGTCACAGACAGTTGCGCTGCTGTTGCATGGGTATTGGGAATGATCCCGCCGGATTGCCTGCGTCTTGATGAAAATCCACAAGAAAAGGGATCCCACCAGGGGATCCCGAAAGATTCATCCAAGATGCCTGGCCAGGAAGCGAAGTGCCCATGGGCTCTTCGGTGAGCCTCAGGGATCCACCTCGCTGTGGCGGTCAACGGATTAGTAGTCGTAGTCACTCATGCCGCTGCCGCTGCTTGCCGGCGTGTTGGTTTTGGGCTCGGGCTTGTCCACCACGATCGCTTCAGTGGTCAGCACCATCCCCGCAATGGAAGCAGCGTTTTGCAGGGCAGAACGGGTAACCTTGGCCGGGTCTACAATGCCCGCCTCGAACATATCCACGAAGGCGTCGTTCTGAGCATCGTAGCCGGTGTTGAAGGGCTTATCTTTCACCCGCTCCAGCACAATGGAGCCGTTTTGGCCGGCGTTCTCAGCAATGCGGCGCAGCGGAGCGCCCAGAGCGCGGGCGACCAGGTTGGCCCCCACCAGTTCATCGCCGGACAGGTTGGCTTGCGCCCACTCGGTTACCACTGGGATCAGGTGTGCCAAGGTGGTACCGCCGCCGGGAACGATCCCTTCTTCTACCGCCGCTTTGGTGGCGTTGATGGCATCTTCCAGGCGCAACTTGCGGTCTTTCATCTCGGTTTCAGTGGCCGCGCCCACTTTGATCACTGCCACACCGCCGGAGAGCTTGGCCAGGCGCTCTTGCAGTTTTTCTTTGTCGTAGGTGGAGTCGGTTTCCTCAATTTGACGGCGAATTTGCTCGCAACGAGCTTTCACGGCCGCTTCGTTGCCTTCCGCCACGATGGTGGTATTGTCTTTGGTTACCGTGACGCGACGGGCAGTGCCGAAGGAATCGAGGCGAGCGTTCTCCAGCTTCAGGCCGCGCTCTTCGCTGATTACCTCACCGCCGGTCAGGATGGCAATGTCTTCCAACATAGCCTTGCGGCGATCCCCGAAGCCAGGCGCTTTCACCGCCACCACGCTCAGCACACCCCGCAGCTTGTTCACCACCAGGGTAGCCAGCGCTTCTTTCTCGATGTCTTCGGCGATGATCAGCAGAGGACGACCGGCGCGGGCCACCTGCTCCAGAACCGGTACCAGGTCTTGCACCAGGGTGATCTTCTTATCGGTGATGAGGATGTAGGGGTTTTCCAGAACCGCTTCCATCCGCTCGGTGTCGGTGACGAAGTAAGGGGAGATGTAGCCCTTGTCGAAGCGCATCCCTTCCGTCACTTCCAGCTCGGTGGTCATGGACTTGCCTTCTTCCAGGGAGATCACCCCTTCGCGGCCCACCTTGTCCATGGCCTCGGCAATCATACGGCCCACTTCTTCATCGTTACCGGCGGAAATGGCCGCCACCTGGGCAATGGCTTTGGAATCTTCCACCGGGCGGGCATGTTCGGCGATTTTGTCTACCAAAAACTTCACCGCCTTGTCGATCCCCCGCTTTAGGGCAATCGGGTTGGCGCCGGCAGCCACGTTTTTCAGACCTTCCTTCACCATGGCGTGGGCCAAGACCGTGGCCGTGGTGGTGCCATCCCCAGCCGTGTCATTGGTCTTGGAAGCCGCCTGCCGGATCAAGGAAACGCCTGTGTTCTCAATGTGATCTTCCAGCTCAATTTCTTTGGCAATGGTTACCCCGTCGTTGATGATTTGGGGGGCGCCAAACTTCTTCTCCAGCACGACGTTGCGCCCTTTGGGACCCAGGGTAACGGCTACGGCTTCTGCCAAGATATCCATGCCGTGCTCTAGAGCGCGGCGGGCTTCTTCACTGAAGATGATTGATTTGGCCATAGTCAACCTCTCCGATGCAAACGCAGGTAAGGGTGAAACAGAATCTCAAGGATTCAATCGGTCGTTGAACTGCTGCTGAATCACTGACCATTACTGAACAATGGCGAGAATGTCCCGCTCGGCCAACAGCACATATTCGTCGCTGCCCAGCTTGACCTCGGTTCCGGCATACTTGGAGTAGAGCACTTTGTCGCCGGCTTTCAGTTCCATCGGGATCAGCTTGCCGTCGTCATTGCGCTTGCCAGGGCCAACAGCAACCACTTCCCCCACCTGGGGCTTTTCCTTGGCAGTGTCCGGCAAGAAGATCCCACCTGCGGTTTTCTCGTCCTGCTGAGCGATTTTGACCAGCACGCGGTCGCCCAGCGGCTTCAGGGTAGAGACGTTAAGAGCTACTGCAGCCATGACAAATGTCCTCCGTGATCCTAAAGCACGAAGCTGAAGTTTTCATCTCCATTAGCTCCACTTCCCCGAAGGGAAGCGACTTAGCACTCTCGACTTACGAGTGCTAGTTTATCAGCCAACTTTCTGGCCTGACAATAGCCTTTGTCGGTGGGATCCCGCTTTTGGCGGGTACGGTCGGGGTGCGGATCCCCCTACTTTGGGGTCTGCTGTGGGATCATGACCTGAGTTGGGCTTGGTTGAGAAGGTGTGGATCCCGTTGTTTCAGGTGGATGCGTTTACGGCAGTGCCTTTTGCAGGTAACCCCGCGGCGGTGTGTTTGCTGCCTCAGGAGCTGCCGCAGGCACTGATGCAGGCCATTGCCGCAGAGAACAATTTGTCGGAGACGGCTTTTTTACTTCCCCAGGGATCCCAGGGCGAGGTTCCCCACTATGGGCTGCGCTGGTTTACGCCGACGACGGAGGTGGATCTCTGTGGCCACGCCACCTTGGCTGGTGCCCATGTGCTGTTCACCGAGGTGCATCCTGAGGCGGAGAGGGTAGCCTTTTCCACCCGCAGTGGCCTGTTGCAGGTGCGGCGGCAAGGGGATCGCCTGGCCATGGATTTTCCTGCTCAAACTCCGGAACCTTGGCCAGAAGCCAAGGAGCAGGTGGCAGCAGCTTTAGGGATCCCACCCGTGGAGCTATACCGGGGGGACATGGGGGTGGCGGTGCTGGCTTCGGCGGGACAGGTGCAGCAGGTGCAACCGGATCTGGCCCAGGTTCAAGCACTCCCCGTTCCGGGGTTGATCGTCACAGCCTCTGGGGCGGCTCTGGGGAATGGGCCGGATTTTGTCTGCCGCGTTTTCGCTCCTCGGCTGGGGATCCCGGAGGATCCGGTGACGGGATCCGCCCAGTGTCTTTTGATGCCCTATTGGGCCAAACGCCTGGGTCGCTCTGAGTTACAGGCCCACCAGCTATCCAGCCGCGGCGGGGAGCTCTGGTGTCGCGATCTCGGCTCTCGCGTGGAGATTGCTGGGCAAGCGGTGCTGGTGATCAGAGGAGAGCTGAGGCTGCCTTAGAACCGTTGTCGACTAGGGTGCTAGCGGCAGGGAACAAGGCCTCCGGCCCGCTAGGGCGAGCAGTTGAAATAGATGGTAATAAAAACCACGACTGCTATCAGCCCTACAGAACAAAAAACACCTCGGATACCTCCGAGGTGCAGGCCAGGAAAGAGCTTGAGCTAGCCAAGGATTTCGGCGGCTTGAATGAGCTCCACCTGCTTTTTCTTCAGCACCAACAGCACCTGGGTAATGGTAATGGCTGCCAGGAAGGCCACCAGCCATTTCACCCGATCCGGGCTTTGCAGCACCAGATCCCGCTCCACCTGGCCAAAGCCGCCCACATTGGGATTGTTGGTGACGGGATCCCCTTCTTTGACGCTGTCTCCAACAGCAACCACCAGTTCCGGCCCAGGCGGCACCACCAGGTTTTGGATCCCGCTTTCGGTCTCGAAGCTGAGAACTCTCGTGCCCGGCAGCTCGTATTCCGGGGGCACCAGGCTGGCCAATTCAGCCGGCAGATCGCTGATATCGGAGTTGAGGGTGGCGATGTTGACTAGACGCCCGGTGGCCGGAGCGCGGAAAACGTTGTTGTTGCTGAGGCTGCCGTCGGGGTTAAGCTGACCGCGACCTCGGTTGGCCCCGATGTAAACGCGATACTTCATGAAGGCCACCGAGGGATCCTCTTTCGGGTCAGGGGCCACCACTGGAAAGACGATTTCTTGATGCTGCTCGCCCGGCAAAGGCCCGACCAAGAGGATATTGGGCTTCGCGTCGCTGTAGGGGGTGATGTAGGTCTCGGCAGTTTCTTGCCGTTGTTCCTCGGTCATCTCGGCTTCGGTGGCTAAACGGAAGCCCTCCGGCAAGACCACCACCGCGCCCACATTCAACCCACCCTTGCTGCCGTCTGCCAGCACCTGCTGCTTGCTCAGGTCATAAGGGATCCCAACTTTGATGGTAAACACCTGGCCGGGGGTGACGGCCTGGGGCACCTCGGCGCGAGTGGGCATGGCGTTCAGGTGGCAGTTGGCACAGACAATTTTTCCGGTCGCCTCGCGGGGGTTGTCGTAGGCCATCTGGGCATAGTAGGGGTAGGCTGCCGCCGGACGTGCCCCCATCCCCAGCAACAGCAGCAGCCCACAGAAGGCCAAGCAGATTCGCTTCATAACTCTCAGCTCAGAATGAATTTCCATCACAGGTTTAGGACACAGTCTTGGAACAGCCATCTCGACAATTTGCCCCAAATCGTTCGGCAAAAGCCGGCACAGCCAGCGGGATCCCTTGCCCTTTAGGTTTCCCGGAAATCGGGGCCTTGCCAAGGGCTGAAGCGGACGTTGTCGCCATCCACAGTGGCGCTCACCAGCTCCAGCGAGCGGGGAGCCGGCCCCCGAATCACCTTGCCATTGGCCGCGTACTGGGATCCGTGGCAAGGGCACTTAAACAAGTTTTCCCCCACATTCCAGGGCACCACGCAACCGAGGTGGGTGCAAACCGCGTTGAGGCCGTAGTTGGCCACCGCCCCATTGTCGATCACGATGTAGGTGGGATCCCCCTTCAAACCTTGGGCCAGCACCCGATCCGTAGCGGCATGGGTGGCCAACAGTTCACTGACGCTGATGGGCTTGCCGAGGGCGTCCTGAGCTATGAGGCCCTCACCCCCTCCACCGGAAGAGGGCGGGATAAAGTACTTCACCACCGGGTAGAGGGCGCCCACCACTACGACTCCCACAGAGCCGCTGAGCAGGGCATTGAGAAGAACCCGCCGGCTCATGGGGGGCGCTTCAAAGTTGCTAACCGCTTCCGTCATAATGGCAAATGCAGACCTGAGAAGTTTTAACGTTCGTTGACAAGCGACATCATCCTAACCGACCCCTCTGGCCAATATCGTTAAGAAATGCAACGCTGGAAGAGGCCGTGGCCTTCCTTCCCAAGGTGAGCGGCCCACCCAGCGCGATTGGAGCCAGATCCAAGCCAGCCTCAGACAAGTCTGATGAAGGGATCCGACTTTCAAGCTTTGTTGCGCGAGAAGTGGGGCTATTCCTACGACGTGCAGCTGCGGCGTATCCAGCAGAAGGTGGTGTTGCTGGTGATGTGGCGCTATCTGGAGCAGCCCTCCTTCCCCTTGAGCGAGGCCGAGTATTTGGCCCACTTGGAGAACGTGCTGGCCCATTTGCAGGCTTGGGGGGTGTGGGAAGCGGTGCGTCGGGAAATCGAAGCCACCCGTCAGAGACCCCGTATGGGCAAGGCGGTGGCCATTCCTCTGGATTTGCAGAAGGTGGGGGAGCGAGTCTCCGAGTGGTTGTTGTGAGTTCTCCTGGGGAGAAAGAAGTCCAAGCAAACCTAAGCGCCGGATTCGCCGGCTGGCCAAGAAACTCGAATGGGTCTCAGCTCAAACGGCAGACCGGGAGTTTGCCCAACGGCCATGACCTCTCTAGAGGGGACGCTGCTGGCGCACTTGTTCGGTTTCGGGGCGATCCTGCTGAGCTTTGGATTCCAAAAGCTGGCGGAACACCGGATCGTCCAGACGGTAGTCCCGCTGCTCGATCAAATCCCGGTCGGTTGAGTAAATGGTGTCCGACTCTTGCACAACTTCTTGACGGCGGAAGCGGCGGGCAAAGTTGAGTTTGCGCAGCAGCGCCTCTGTGGGATGCTGCAGATGCTCTCGCCAAAGCTGCCGGACACGATTGCGACGCTCCACTCCCTGGTTACGGATTTGCAAGGTCAACCAGCGAACGGCGGGCACCGCCAAAAACAGCGTGCCGTAGAGAAACAGAAACCCAATCAACGGGTAGATGAAGGCCAAAAAAGCATTGCTGCCGGCTGCCGCTGCCACCTCCTCCCGTGCCCCATAGAGAATGGCAGCCAGAAAGAAATTGAGAACTCCCAAGCCTCCTGCCAGGGTCAGTTGACCAGGCGTGGCCCGGC
This sequence comes from Thermostichus sp. OS-CIW-26, assembly GCF_054058395.1. Classification (NCBI taxonomy): domain Bacteria; kingdom Bacillati; phylum Cyanobacteriota; class Cyanophyceae; order Thermostichales; family Thermostichaceae; genus Thermostichus; species Thermostichus sp. OS-CIW-26. Next base: position 22,329 of record NZ_JBSSAG010000023.1, read on the forward strand.
TGAACACCCAAGGTTTCTCCTGCAACACCTCAGGGATCCCCTTGGGCTTGCGCTCTGAGGCGGCCACCTGCAGTTCCGGAAAGCGGTAGACAATGTCCCCGTCCTCGCTGACCTCCGGCTGACCGTCGAACTTGAGCAAAATGGGCAGCATGTAATCTTCGTATTCCAAGGCCGGGGATCCCGGCTCCACATCCAGATAGGGCAACACCTGTTCCGCTGCGATCACCCCCCCATTGGCACGAATCAGTTGGCCAATGAGGGCATAGCGCTCCTCCTCCAGGTTGGCATTGGGATCCCCGTCCCCAAAGAGGAAGCTGTACACCGCTTCCAGGAAGTTCAGCTCGGATTTTTGCGGCTGGCGGGGGCGCGTCCGACCGGAGTAGCTGCCATAGTAGGGATAGGGATCCCAGAAGGGGTTGCCGATCCAAAGATTGGGGAAGTAGTAAAACCCTATCCCCCGCGACCGGCTGCGATTGTCCTGCTCGCGGCTGCTGGCCATCTGCAAGGCAATCAACGCTAGGACAATCAAGACAATCGACACCACCAGCAGAATGCCGAAGGAGATGCGCAGCCCATAGAGGAAGCCCCCCCACAGTTTGCGCCGCAGGGCTGCTAGCCGATCCTGCTGCTCCTTGCGCTTGAGAATGCTGCGAAAATCCGGTGGAAAAACGTAGGTAATCTCCCCCTGCCGGGAAACCTGGAGATGCCCCTCCGCCTTTTGGGCCAAATTCAGCAGCTCTTGTTTGGCCTCGTGTAAAGCTAAGCCCGTGCTGGATGCAATATCTCCCAAGGTGACCCGCAGGCCCAACTGTTCCACTGCATCCATCACCAATGTTTGTGTAGCCACTCTTAACCTCCGCTTTCTGCCCCAATTGCCGAGGAGCCTGTCGGGATCCCTGGACGCAGATCCGCTCCCCTGAGCTAGACCTAGCGTCTCCTCTATTCCCAGTATCTGATACATTCACGCTGAACTCTCCTGAACATGGTTCAGGAAAGAAGCGATCGCATCCTGCCTATCTCTGAGCAGGAAGGCGGTATCCCGCAAAGCCCTGAGGAATACCCCCCGAGCGCTTTCCCCCTTCACTTCCCGGCAACCGTTGCGGTGGACTCAAGGATCAGGGGGAAACTTGGTCTACTATATCCCTCTCAATGACTTTTGCCAAACCGCCTAAAGCTCAGTAAATTCAGCAAAGTTCAGGGTTTTGGGGGTTAGAGGCATGCTCCCCACTAACCCAGCAGCGGCGAGGGTTATACCCCCCTCTAGGGCAGCCAAGCCATCACGGCCAGCAGGGTCGAGAGGATCCCGATCAACACCCAGATGAGGGGCTTAGTGTCCAACGGGGGATCCGCTGCCCGGCGGCTGAGGGGATCCCCAGATCTTGGGGAAGGGCCTTTGCGTTGGGAGCGCCCATAGGCCAAGCGGTACTCTGGGGGATCAGCTTCCTCCAGCCGGCTGAGGTCGGGAATTTCGCTCAACCACTCCGCTGGACGCCGCAGACGAGGGGCTTGCCAGATACCCAAGACATAGCGAGCCTGCTGGGCAACTTCTGGATCTGGGTTGCGCAGCAAGGTTTGGGCCAACAGGATGGCCTCCTGCGTTTCGCCAAGGGCTTCTTGGGCCAGGGCCTGCCAGAGCCGTAGCTTACCCGACTGCGGATAGCGGCTTTGGGCCTGCTTAACCTCCTCTAGCGCCTGCCGGTATTGTCCTCGCTCGAACCTCAACTGGATCAGAGCCAAGTGCTGAGACAATCTCAGGTCTTCGGGAAGCGTCATGCTCAGGATCCGCAGGCTAGGTCAGCTTCTGTTCTACCCCAAACCCCACCAGCAACAGCTCCTGCAAAGGCTGACCCTGAGGGGGACGTTGGTAGGTAAGGATCTGCCGCAGGCGCAGGCGCGGATTCAGTAGAGTGATGGTATCTACAGCAACCACACGAGTGTAGGTGGTGGTCATCACCAGTTGCAGGGATCCGGGATCAAACCGGAAAGCCGCCACCATCGGGCGATCTTCCTCGTAGGCCCGATCCCGCAGGTAGTCTCCCTGCAGCCCCAGGGGGGTTTCCTGCCGAGGGACAAACAGCATGTTCAGCTCTTGCCCGGCCTCCTCCCCCGTTTCGGAAACCGTCTCAAAAGCCAAGTGAAAGCCCAAAAAACCATCCACGTTGTGGTTGGGGTAGTTGTTGTCGGTGAGCACCTTGTGCTTGAGCTCAGGGGTGAGGGTGCGAATGGTGAACTCGGTGCGGGAGCGCTCCACCTCGCCACGGTCTAGGTAATGGTAGGTGCGCTCTGTGCGCCAAGCCCCAATGCAGCAGTTGAAAAAGTGGTGAAATTGCTGGATGGCGTTCATGCGGGCGGGAGCGGACAGAGTCAGAAACCGGCGCTGGAGCCGAGAAGTGGCCCAGAAAACCCTGCCTCTGATCCTAAAACGAATTGAAAACAACCAGGAATCCAAATCCTAATGCCAACGATTGAGATCTGGGTCTGGAGCGGGATCTCCTCCCTCACCCGCTTTTGGCCACCGGGATCCCTTGGGTCTGCCCCAACAACTCCAAGGCTCGCTGCAGCTGGATGTCCTCCGGCCCGGCCAAGGTTTCTGCCGTCAGGGGAATGGATCCCTCCGCCACCACCACATCGGGCTGGATCCCCTGGCGATGAATGTCGTGGCCGCTGGGGGTGAGGTACTTGGCCGTGGTCACCGCCAGCCCCGATCCATCCGCCAGCTCCAGCAGGGATTGAATCAGACCCTTGCCAAAGGTGCGCGTTCCCACCAGTTGAGCTCGCCCACTGTCCTGAAGTGCCCCGGCCAACACTTCACTGGCACTGGCGCTGCCCTGATTTACCAAGACCACCAGCGGCGCCTCTGTGAGCACCTCGCCGGTGGCGGGAATGCTGTCTTGAATGCCGTGGCGATCCGTCACCAGCACAATGTCACCCTTGGGGATCCAGAAGCGGGCGATCTCAATGGCCGCCTGCAAGAGTCCCCCCGGATTGTTGCGCAAATCGAGAATGTAGCCCCGCACCCCTTGAGCTTCTGCGGCCTGAATGGCTTGGCGGACTTGAGCGGCAGCATTGCCGTTGAACTGGCTGAGGCGAATGTAGGCCACCGATCCCTGAGGCAGCTCAAAAAAACGGGTGCGCACGGGGTTGATGGTGATCGATTGGCGTACCAGCTCCACCTCCCAAATGCGATCCTGCCGCCTCAGCTTCAAAGTAACCGGCGTGCCGCTGCGCCCCCGCATCCGCTCGGCCACTTCGTCCAGGCTCAGCCCCGCCACCGGCACCCGATCCACCGCCAAAATCTCATCCTGGGGTTGGATCCCGGCCTGCTCGGCAGGAGTGCCTTCCATGGGGGCAATCACCCGCACAGCGCCTTGCTCGTCGATAGCAATCTGCAAGCCGACACCACTCAGCTCGCCGGCTGTGGAGGTCTGCAGGCTGAGGTAGTGCTCTCTGTCCAGAAAGCGGGTAAAGGGATCCCCCAGAGTGGCCAACATCTCCTCAATGGCCTGATAGGTCTGCTTGCGCTCCTTTAAGGGCCGGGAGAGAAACCGTTGCCGCACCTGCCACCAGTTTTGCCCGTTAAACCCCGGATCCACATAGGCCCGATCCACATAGGCCCAAGCCTGCGCCAGCAGTTGCTGCTCTTCTCCCCAACGGCTGGCCTGCCCTGTACAGGCGCCAATGCCCAAACTCGCCCAGAGCAAACACCCAAGCAAGACAATGCGGATCCCCCACCCTCTCCAGCGGATCCCTGTGTATCTCGGCTTCTGCACAACCATCGATCCCAAAAAACATTAAGAAACATTTAAGAAACATGAACAAAACGCAATATCGAAAACTTGCCTGGCCTCCTGGGATCGAGATCTTCGTCCCCAAGCTGAGCCCGACGCCAGGATGGTGTTAAAAGATTGTGTTACATTGCTGAGTGGAGTGGGCTTGCCCCGCCCTCGAGATCCAATTTCAAGAATTGCAGGCATTATGAGCAAAGTTTACGACTGGTTGGACGAGCGGCTGGAGATTACGCCTTTCGTCGACGACGCAACAGGGAAATTCATTCCGCCTCACGTTAACATCTTCTACTGCCTCGGCGGGGTGACGCTGGTGTGCTTCTTAGTTCAGTTTGCCACCGGCTTCGCCATGACGTTTTACTATCGTCCGACGGTGGCTGAGGCCTTTGAATCGGTGAACTACATCATGACCCAGGTGAACTTCGGCTGGCTGTTGCGCTCCATCCACCGTTGGAGCGCCTCCATGATGGTGCTGATGATGATCCTACACACCTTCCGGGTCTATCTGACGGGGGGATTCAAAAAGCCCCGTGAGCTGACCTGGGTAACCGGCGTGATCTTGGCGGTGCTGACCGTCTCCTTTGGCGTTACCGGCTACTCCCTGCCCTGGGATCAGGTGGGCTACTGGGCAGTCAAGATCGTCTCAGGTGTGCCCAGTGCCATTCCGGTGGTGGGCGACTCGTTGGTGCAACTGATCCGGGGCGGCGAAGCAGTGGGTCAAGCTACCCTGACTCGCTTCTACAGCTTGCACACTTTCGTGCTACCCTGGCTGACCGCAGTCTTTATGACCATGCACTTTTTGATGATCCGCCGCCAAGGCATTTCTGGGCCTTTGTGAGAAAGGTTTGACTCCCAGACGCCTTTGACTTTCCTGGTAACTGGGATCTCTAACTGCCCCTTTTTCAGAACTTTTGTCCCTAGATAAGGAGAACTCTCATGGCTGTCTCAAAACAGGTGATAGCGACCGAGGCCATTACCCGCAAGGTTGATCTAGACAACCCCAAAGTTGTAGCCAAGCTGAAGAAAAACATGGGCCACATGACCTATGGTGAGCCCGCTTGGCCCAACGATTTGCTCTTTATGTTTCCGGTGGTGATCTTGGGCACTATTGGAGTGATCGTTGGCCTGTCAGTCATGGATCCGGCAGGTGTAGGGGAGCCGGCGGATCCCTTTGCTACGCCTCTGGAAATTCTGCCGGAATGGTATCTCTACCCCGCCTTCCACATCCTGCGGATTGCTCCCAACAAGCTGTTGGGAATTGCTCTGATGTCTGCCATTCCTGTGGGTCTCTTGTTTGTGCCCTTCATCGAAAACGTCAACAAGTTCCAAAACCCCTTGCGCCGCCCAGTGGCGACAACGGTGTTCCTGATCGGCACCTTGGTCACCCTCTACCTGGGCATAGGTGCCACCTTGCCCTTGGATAAGTGGGTCACCTTGGGCTTGTTCTAAAAGAACATCTGGGACTCCCGCTTGATGGGTTGATCGTCATCATCACCATCAGAATCACCATCAGAGTGCAGCAGGTTGGTGGCCAGGCTGCACTTTGTTATTTGGAGAGCTTTTTAGAGGAGTTGTCTGCAAACCTGTGTGCCAAGGGATGGGCAAGTCCGCCGAAATGGTAGTATCTCTACGCCCTCATCTTCAGCTTGACCGCTCATGAGCACTTCTTCTTCAACTGCTCGAACCTATCGGATCACAGCCCTTGCCGGAGATGGCATCGGCCCCGAAATCATGCGGGTGGGACGAGCCGTTTTGGATGCAGTTGCCCGGCAGATGGGATTTGCTCTCCAGTGGCAAGAGGGCCTAATCGGCGGGGCTGCCTACGACCAGACTGGGGATCCCTTGCCGGCAGAAACCCTGAAAATGGCTCAAGAGAGCGATGCCGTTTATCTGGCTGCTGTCGGCGACTTCAAGTATGACGCTCTGCCTCCTGAGAAACGCCCGGAGCGGGCCTTGTTGGGCTTGAGGGCGGGGCTGGGGCTGTTTGCCAACTTGCGTCCGGTGAAGGTCTTCCCTCAACTGGTGGGGGCCTCCTCCCTGAAGCCAGAGGTGATCTCAGGGATCGACCTGGTGGTAGTGCGGGAGCTGACGGGGGGCATTTACTTCGGCCAACCTAAGGGAATCTTCACGGATGCCCAGGGATCCCGGCGTGGCGTGAACACCATGGTCTACAGCGAAGCTGAGGTGGATCGGATCGCCCGAGTTGCCTTCGAGCTGGCCCGCAAGCGTCGGCGCAAGCTCTGCTCAGTAGATAAGGCCAATGTCCTCGAAGTGTCGCAACTGTGGCGGGAGCGGGTCAATGTCATTGCGGCTGAGTACCCGGAGGTGGAACTTTCCCACCTGTACATCGACAATGCCGCCATGCAGTTGGTGCGCTGGCCCAAGCAGTTCGACGTCATCCTCACGGGCAATCTCTTCGGCGATATCCTCTCCGATGAAGCGGCCATGCTGACCGGCTCTATTGGTATGCTGCCCTCTGCCTCTCTGGGATCCTCTGGCCCCGGCCTATACGAGCCGGTACATGGGTCGGCTCCCGACATTGCCGGACAAGACAAAGCCAACCCCATTGCCCAGGTGCTCTCCGGCGCCCTGATGCTCCGCTACTCCCTGGATCAGCCGCAAGCTGCCGACCGCATCGAACAGGCGGTAGAAGCCGTTTTGGCGCAAGGGTACCGCACCCCAGACCTCTACTCTGAGGGAATGACTTTAGTGGGTTGCCAGGAAATGGGAGAAAAGTTGGTGGCAGCCCTGTCCCAGCAGCAGGCGCAATAGCCTTTTTCGGGGCCACAGGCTACAGCCAAGGCAGACGTGCGGCGATTTCCAAGCAATTTCCAATTGTGGGGAGCCTTGGAGCTACGCCCAACCGGCTTCAGGGAGAAGGTCGACCTCCTCGGTGGTTTTAATGGCCTCTTCCGGTCGAGGTGTGGCTTCTTGGCAGCGCTCCATGGCTTGAAGAAGCAGGGCTTCCCCTTCCTGCACCGTCTCAATGCGACAGAGGAGGGCACGGAATTGAGAGGCTCCGGCAAAGTCTTTGATGTACCAAGTCATGTGCTTGCGGGCCTGACGGATGCCACGTTCTCCCTTGTACTCCCAGAGACCGCGCAGATGCTCTAAGGCCATTTGAATCCGCTCCAGGGGAGTGGGGGCCGGTCTTTCTTGACCGGTTTTCAGGAAGTGATCGATTTCCCCCACCAGAAAGGGATAGCCCATGGTGCCGCGGGAGCACATCACCCCATCGGCTCCGGTTTCCTCCAAACACTTCACCGCTGCGGCTGTCGAGAAAATATCCCCATTGGCGATGACGGGAATGCGCAGGTGCTGTTTGACGCGGCGGATCCAGTCCCAGCGGGCTTTGCCGTTGAAGCCTTGGGCGCGTGTTCGGGCATGCAGGGTGAGCAGTTGCGCCCCTGCCTCCTGCAGACGGTGGGCAAAATCCAAAATGTTGATCTCCTGATCCGACCAGCCCAGGCGCGTTTTTACGGTTACGGGCACCTCCACTGCGTTGGCCACCGCCTCCACAATTCGCGCTGCCGTGTCGGGATCGCGGAGCAGAGAAGAGCCGCCGCCGTTTTTGGTAATCTTGTTCACCGGGCAGCCCATGTTGATGTCCACCAAGGTCGCCCCTTCGTCCACAGCCATGCGGGCTGCTTCCGCCAGAAAGTCGGGCCGACAATCAAACAGTTGGATGCCGATGGGCTGCTCCCCCTCGCCAACCTCCATGATGCGGGGCAACTGGCGGGCATAGTGCAAGCCGGTCGCGCTGACCATTTCCGTGTAAACCAAGCTGTGGGGGGCAAAACGGCGCACCAGCCCTCGAAAGACTTGGTCGGTTACCCCTGACAGCGGCGCCTGAAAAACGCGGCTCAAAACTTTTACCCCGCCGATATTGAGGGGCTGGGACAAGCGGGCTTGGAGTTCCGGCGAAAGCTGCAGGCCCATCGGGATCTGGAGAAGGCTATCCCTCTTTGTTGACAAAGTAAAGAAGACCCATGATGCGCGCTCGTTTGATCGCGGCAGTGAGCTCCCGCTGTTGTTTGGCGGTCAGGCCGGTGATGCGGCGGGGCAAGATCTTGCCACGCTCGGTCACAAATTTCTTGAGCAGCTCCACATCGGTGTACCTAATGGGTTCTCCCGGCTTAATGGGAGACAGGCGGCGGCGAGCGTAAACCATAGGTCAGGAGAACGGCGAAACGGCTTGAACTACTTAATCTCTTTGTGGACGGTGTGGCGGTTGCAGTGGGGGCAGAATTTCTTCAGCTCTAAGCGGGCTGTTGTGTTGCGGCGGTTTTTGGTGGTGGTGTAGCGGTTCACGCCTGGAGAACGTTTGTTGACGTTGGTGCGGCACTCGGTGCACTCCAGGGTGATGATGATGCGGGCACCCTTTGCTTTGGCCATATACGGATCCCAAGACGAAGGTAAACGGCAACGAGGAAACTGCAATCCCAGATCCTGAGGCTGGAGATGGGGGTTTACCTCGATAAGCGCGATCACCAATTATCCAACTTTTCCTTGACGGAATCAACCCAAGTTTTCACTTGCTTGCCCGTTTGTTGCCGTAGGCTACGGGCGTTGCGATCCACATCTTTGCTCAGGCGCTGCAACTGCTTGGACAGATCCCGCACGGCGTCATTGCGCTGGGCTTGGCGCAGCAGGTCGCGAGCAGCCGATTTGACGTCGTCAGCAGCGTCCCCCTCTAGGATGTCCTGCAAAAACCGCAAGACTTTTTCATCCAGGTGGTAGCCCCGCTCCGCTTCCACCACTAGGGTACGTCCGGCGCGGTCGTGAATGGTTTGGCGTTTTTCCTTGTCGAAGACGGCAAACAGCCCATCCGCAGCCAGAGGCACCAGCAGGGCCTCCGTGAGCACAAAGAGGGAGAGCACTCCCTCTCGAGCCAGAGAGCGAACCAGGTGCGGCGAGGCTTCGGTTTCGGGATCCAGGGTTTTGATGTTCAGCAGCCATTTGCCGAGGCTTTGGCCCTCAGGACGGGATTGGAAATAGCCGCGGTTCACCAGCCAGGTGGCGAAGAAGGCGAGATAGCCGGTCATGTCCACGGCGCCTGCATTGGCCCCTACCAGAGCAGCCAAGCCTTGGGCTAGGTAGGAGATCCCCAGCCCCAGCCCAAAGTCGAGGGCAAAGGCCCCAATTCGTTTGCTCCAGGGAGCCAATTTCGGCAGGGTTTCCCCCTCAGCAGCCGTTTGCGGGACTGGCCGCTCGGCTTGAACCGGGGGCAGAGAAGTGGCAGGGGGCAAAGCGCTGAAGGCTCGCCATTCGTTGGCAGTTTGATCCAGTTGTTCGGTTTTGGGCCGCTCTGGAAATTGGGGGCGTTCGGGGTAAGGTCTGGGATCCGTCATTGCCGGTTGAGACTGTCAGTTCTACCATTCTAGCGAGGCAAGCCCACACCCACCGGCAGAGGGGACGGGCTGCGACGGGGGATCTCGTAGGTCAGCCGATCGCGGGCCAGCAGGGTATTGGGAAAAATGGCCTGAGCTTCTGCCAGCAGGTCTTCCAAGGTAATGGGGGCTTCTGGGGTGTAGCGGGGGCTGAAGTGGGTGAGGATCAAAGCTTGGGCCTTGGCTTCGGCGGCCACTTGGGCGGCCATGGCGGCGGTGGAATGCTTAGAGCGGCGGGCCAGCTCCAAGTCAGCCTGAGCGTAAGTGGCCTCGTGGATCACCAAGTCGGCAGCCCGGGAGAGATCGACGGCGTTGCGGCAGAAAATGGTGTCGGTGCAGTAGGAGAATTTGCGGCCCGGAATGGGATCCCCGACATAATCCCGTCCGTGAAAGCAGCGGCCCTGCCAGATGATGGATTGGCCGGCCTTGAGCTGCCCATACAGAGGGCCAAAGGGGATCCCATCGGCTTGGGCTTTGGCTGCATTGAAGCTGCCTGGCCGATCCTGTTCCACCACGCGGTAGCCGAAGGCGGGCACCCGGTGATCCAAGGGCGCGCAGAAGACGGAGTATTCCGGCTCTTGCAGGATGAGACCGGTTTCGACGGTGTGAACGCGGAAGCCGTAGGGGATGCGCGTCTCGCTGTAGCGCAACACGGCCTTCAGGTACTCTTCCAGGCCCGGCGGGCCGTAGATATCGATGTGCTCAGGGGTGCTGCCCAAGCCACAGGAGGCCAACAGCCCCGGCAGGCCGTAGATGTGATCCCCGTGCATGTGGGTGATAAAAATGCGGCGCAACTGGCTGGGGCGCAGCTCATCTAGGCGCAGCAACTGGTGTTGGGTGCCCTCGCCGCAATCGAACAGCCACCATTCCGACCGCTGGGGAAACTGCACCGCCACCCCAGAGACATTGCGCTGGCGGGTGGGCATGCCGGAGCTGGTGCCCAAAAAGGTGATCCGAATGGCATTGGGATCTGTCACAGGGGCAAGACCTCAGGGATTGGGATCCCTAGCTTACCAATTGCTGATACATTTACGCTGAACACTGCTGAACATCACTGTTCAACTATGCAGCGATAGCATTCTGTTTGTTTCCAACCAGAATGGCGGTATCCCGCAAAGCTTTGAGTAGAATACCCAAAGCGCAGTTTCCGTGTCGTCTTACTACCAATTTTCTGCTTTGCTTTGGCTACCATGTTGGCAGACTCGAAAGTAAACAGAAAGATCAACTGGTAGTAATCCGTACTGAACATATTATACATTATTTTCAGTATAGTTGAGCTTATTATTGACTAGAGTCATGCTCTCGCTGGCCGAGAAAAAACCCTTGATAGGATGGGGAGTAGAACGTACCCTTGAGCCTTCTCGTCATGATCACCCTGACCGATAGCGCCATCCAAGAGTTGAAGCGCCTGCGCAGCAAGTACGAAAAAGAGGGATCCCAGCCCATCCTGCGTCTAGGGGTCAAGCCGAGCGGCTGCTCTGGCCTCTCTTATGTGATGAACTTCGAGTCTCAGGCCAACCCTGACGATCATACCTTCGACTTTGGGGATATCCAGGTGGCGGTGGATCCCTTGAGCATGACCTTGATCAGCGGCACCACCGTCGATTTTTCCGAGGATCTGCTGGGCGGTGGCTTCCGCTTCAAGAACCCCAACGCAGTCGCCAGTTGTGGGTGTGGCACCTCCTTTGCCACTGCTGAGACTGCTGCTGTCGTTGGTCACTAAAGTCTCAATCGCTGCCTCCCACCCGCCTTTGGGCGTCAACGGTTGGAGGGCTCTAGGCTGGGCAGCCAAAGGACAAACCAAGTCCATCTCTTCTGGCTGGTGACCCGGATTTGGCCCTGCAGATACTCCACCCAATGCTTCACCAAGGCCAGTCCAAGGCCGCTGCCCGGCTGCGCCCAGGGATCCTCAGAAGGCACACGGTAAAAGCGTTCGAAAAGGTGGGGCAGGTGTTCAGGCTCGATTTGGGCGGTATTGCCGACTCTTAACTCAACCCCACCGGGAAAGGCTTGCCCCTCCAAGCGGAGGGTTCCGCCCGGCTGGGTGAACTTACAGGCATTTTCCAGCAGTTCCTTCAGGATCAGGGTTAGCTGCTGCGGGTAGCTGTAGAGCACTGCGGGAAGTGAGGTCAGCTCCGCCATCTCCAGCTTCAGTTGCCGAGCCTGAGCCCGTTCTCGCACCCCGTCGAGCAGGCTTGTGCAAAGGCTGTGGAGATCGATGGCGGCAGCCGCAGAGCTCAACTCTTTGGCTTCTAGGCTCTGCAGATCCAGCAACTTGTTGATCAGCTCAATTTCAGCCTGACACTCTTCCAAAGCGATGCGGTGGTATTGGCACTGCTTCTCGTTGAGAGGAGTGCGGCCTAACAGTTCCAGGGCCAACTTGATCTTGGTGAGGGGAGTGCGCAGCTCGTGGGAAACGCTGGCCAGAAAGCTATCCTTGAGGCGGCTGAGCTGCTGCAAGTCCTGTACCTGGCAGACCAGCTGGGCGGTACGTTCCTGCACCTTGGCTTCTAGGGCTTGGTTAAGTTCCCGCAGGTGGCGTTGGGCTTGGCTGGCCTGGATCAGGTGGCGGATGCGCCGCTTCAAAACCGACCAGCGAATGGGTTTGGAAATGTAATCGCTGGCCCCGGCAGCAAAGGCTTCATCCACGCAGGACTCATCTTCCAGCGCCGTGACGATGAGAATGGGCAGATCCGAGTTTTGAGCATGGAGGCAGCGACAGCACTCAAACCCATCCACATCCGGCATGACCGCATCCAGCAAGACCATATCCACTGGGTGTTGAGCGGCTAGCTGCAGACAGACTTCGCCGCTGCTGGCTTCCAGGACTTGGTAGCCTTCTCGCTCAAGGGCGTAGCGAACCAAGAGTCGCTGGCTGGGCTCATCGTCCGCGATCAACAACAACGGCTTCTTTTCAGGAGAGGGGGATCCCGCCTGGGCCTCAGGAACCGCCGGCGAGCTGGCCGGAGGGTGGGGATTGGGCCTCAGCATAGGCATCGAGAGGAGAGCATGACTCTAGTCAATAATAAGCTCAACTATACTGAAAATAATGTATAATATGTTCAGTACGGATTACTACCAGTTGATCTTTCTGTTTACTTTCGAGTCTGCCAACATGGTAGCCAAAGCAAAGCAGAAAACTGGTAGTAAGACGACACGGAAACTGCGCTTTGGGTATTCTACTCAAAGCTTTGCGGGATACCGCCATTCTGTTTGGACTCCGTCCCGCTAACGCGAATGGAAACAAACAGAATGCTATCGCTGCATAGTTGAACAGTGATGTTCAGCAGTGTTCAGCGTAAATGTATCAGGGAGAAAAGCTCTGCACTCAGAGACTGAGGATAACTTGCCGATATGCCACCTCTAGCTTCTGCACGGCTTGCTCTATAGTATCCCATTTTACAGAACTGGCTGGCTCGGCATGAACCAGCTTTTCCAACTGCTGACACAGCTCGGCCAGACGTTTGGCGCCCAGGGTGCTGCTGCCGCCTTTGAGGCGGTGGGCCAACCGAGCAATGGCTTGGGGATCCCGCTGCTCTAGGGCCTGCCGCAGGGATCCCAATAGAGCTTCGCTGTCCTGCCGGTAGGTTTGGATCATCTCCTGCCAGGCTTCTGGAGAGCTGAAGACTGCCCGCATCTGGGCGAGGATAACGGGGTCGAGGGGCGGATCCTCTTCTTGGCTGGCCGGGATGGGAAGGGGAAGGGATCCCTGAAGAACCCGGACTAGGGCGGCTGGCTCCAAGGGTTTGGTTAGATAGCCATCTACCCCAGCAGCTTGGGCAGCAGCACGGCCTTCCGAAAACACATTGGCCGTGAGGACAACAATGCGAGGCTGGCGCTCAGGAGGCAGCTCAGCACGGATGCGACGGGTGGCCGAAAGACCATCCAGCTCCGGCATTTGCATATCCATCAACACCAGATCGTAGGGTCGCAGGCGCAGAGCTTGGACGGCTTCCAGACCGTTGCCGACTACGTCGGGCCGGTAGCCCAACCGCTCCAGCATGAGGCGAATCACCTTCTGGTTAACCGGGTTATCCTCTGCCACCAGGATCTGCAGTGGGTAGCGGCTGGCCAGGGTCGCGTCCCAAATGGAGGGAGGAGCGGCGGGAGAGGAAGATAAGGAGGAAGGAGCTTTTTCTCCCACAAGCCCCAGCAGCAGCTTCCGCAGTTGGGAGGCTTTGACCGGCTTGGCCAAAGTGGGGAGAGGGTCTGCTGTGGAGATGAAGTTGCGCCCCGTCAGCACTAGCGGTAACAGGCGGGGTTGCGCTGTCTGCAGGTCAGCCGCCAGGGTCAAGCCATCCCGGTCTGGCAGGGTGGCATCCAGAAGGGCCAGGTCAAAAGGACGAGTTCTAACTGCAGCCTGGGCTTCTGCCGCCAAGGCACAACAGGTTACCTCCATGCCCCAAGCGCTCAGCAGTCGGGATAGCAACTGCCGTTGACTGGCGTTGTCTTCCACCAGCAAAACCCGCTTGCCGGCCAAGCACGGATCCGGTGCGGCGGTTGGCAACAGCTCCTGGTCTGGCCTCTTTAGGGGGATGCGAAAGCGAAAAGTGGATCCCTGGCCCGGCTGACTTTCCACCCCGATTGCTCCCCCCATGAGCTGGCAGAGACGCTGGCTGATGGCCAAGCCCAGGCCGGTGCCCCCAAACTGGCGGCTGATGGAGCTATCCACCTGGCTGAAGGGCTTGAAGAGGCGATCCAATTTTTCCGGGGGAATGCCAATGCCGGTATCTTGCACCTGAACGCTTACCCACTGCTTTTCGGGATCCCTCTCCCCGGCCTCGACGGTCACCACTACCTCTCCCTGGGGGGTGAACTTGATGGCGTTGCTGAGCAGATTGGCCAGGATTTGGCGCAGCCGGTTGGGATCCCCTATCAAGGTTGGCGGCAGGTTGGGATCCACCCAGGCCATCAGCTCCAGCTCCTTGCTCTGGGCTTGGGCGGCCATCAAATCCAGCAGCTCTTCCACCAACTGCGGCAAGGAAAAGGGTATTTCCTCCAGTTCCAGCTTTTGGGACTCGATCTTGGAGAAATCGAGGATGTCGTTGATTAGGTTCAGCAGCACCTCGCCTCCATAGCGGATGGTCTGTACCCAATCCTGCTGCTGCGGATCCAAGGAGGTGTCCAGGAGTAGACTGGTCATCCCCAAAATGGCGTTGATGGGGGTGCGGATCTCGTGGCTGATGGTGGCCAGGAACTCGCTCTTGGCCCGGCTGGCGGCTTCGGCAGCTTCCTTGGCTGCTTTCATCTGCTCTTCTGCCAGCTTGGCTAGGGTGATATCCCGTCCGGCGGCGTAGAACAGGGATCCGGCCAAAGAGGCTCGCCACTCGATGAAGCGATAGCTGCCGTCCTGAGTGCGGTAGCGGTTGACAAAGTGATCCAGCCGTTTCTCTTCGATAAGCTGCTGCATGGCCGCCTGCGTGGCGGGGAGGTCGTCCGGATGAACCCACTCCAAAAACGGTCGGCTCTGCAGCTCCTGCAGAGAATAGCCCAGGGTGGTCTCCCAGGCGCGGTTGAGACGGCGAAAGTACCCTTGGGCATCGGCAATGCAAAGCAAATCCAGAGCCACCGAGAAAAACTGCTCCAGCTCCGCTTCTGCCGACTTGCGGGCAGTGATGTCCACCGCGGTAAACACCCAACACGGGATCCCGCGCAGGACAAGGGGCTGCACAAACACGTCTTCCCAGACAACTCGGCCATCCTGCCGCTGCCATTGCCACTCAAAGCGGGCGGATCCCTGCTGGCGGGCTTGCTCCAAGTAGGACTGCAGCGAGAACTCCCCGCCCCGAAGAGCCCGGCGATAGGGAGACTGCTCGCAAGCGTCGAAGGCCCGCAGCTCCTCCAGGCTGAAAAACCCGTAGGCGGCAATGGCTTGGGAGTTGGCCTCCAGGATCTCGCCGGTCTCGGCATGACGGATGAGGATGGCCACAGCGGCATTCTCAAACAGAGCCCGGAACTTCTGCTCGCTTTCCTGGACGGCCTGCTGGGATCGCACCCTGTCGGTTACATCGCGGACGATCACCACCACCTCTTGGGGGTTGAGGGGCACAATGCGCACCTCTTCGTGGCGGGTCTCCCCTTCAATCTCGATGCTTTGGTCGTAGCGCTGCCGCGTCTGGGTAGCTATAGCCTGCTGAACAAAGAAAAGCCGCCGCTCGGCCAACTCCGGTGGCAAAAGCTCCTGCAGGGATCGGCCCACGTAGGTGTCGGGTGAGCCATAGAGAAGAACCTCGCCCCCCGAGATAAAGCTCAAGCAAATGCCCTGGCTATCAAGGCGAAAGATCAAGTCGGGAATGGCTTCTAGAATGGCTCGCTGCAGCTGTTCAGCGGCTTTCAAGGCCAGCTCCGCCTGCTTGGCTTCTGTAATATCCCGCACGATCACCAGGACTTCCTGGCTGTTGAGAGGGACAATGCGGGCCTCTTCGTAGCGTACCTCCCCTTGAACTTCAATGCTGTACTCGTAGCGCTGTTGGGTTTGGGTGGCCAGGGCTTGCTGAACATAGAAAAGCCGCTGCTCGGCCAGCGCTGGCGGCAGAATCTCCTGGAGGGATCGACCTAAGTGGCGCTCTGCTGGGCAGTAAAGATGGACATCGCCTCCGGGAATAGAGCTCAGGCAGATGCCCTGGCTATTCAGGCGAAGGATGAGGTCGGGGATGGCTTGGAGAATGGCCCGCTGGGTGGCTTCCATTTCTCTAAGGGCCAACTCCGCCTGTTTCCGCTCGGTGATATCTCGCACCAGGATGTAAATTTTGTCTCTCCCGTGAGCGACAACGCAGGCTCTCCGATAGCAGCGGATCCCCGGCTCAATCTCAACTTCGTACTCTAGGTACTGCGGCGTCTGGCTGACCAAGGCCCCCTCCGCCAGAGATGGATACTGCTCTTTCAGCGAGCCAGTAAACACGTCTTGGGCGCGGCAACCCACGTAAAACTCAGGCGGATGTCGGGTGGGAACGTAAGGGGAAGGCTTGCAATGAAGAATGACTCCCTCGGCGCTGAGCTCAAAAATCAAGTCGGGAATGGCCTCGTAGAGGGCGCGGTAGCGAGACTCGCTTTCCTGTAGAGCCCGCTCCATCTTGACCCGCTCGCTGATGTCGCGGCTGGTGATGAGGATCCCATCGCCCACCGGCACCACTTGGTGATGGATCCAACTGGCCTTCAAGCCCGGCTGCCCCGAAATGGGGAACTCCTCTTCCAGAGGAATGCCGGTTTCCACCACTCGCTTGTATTTCTCAAAAAAGCCCCCCCAGCGGTTGATGGGCAGCAGCTCGCACAGCCGCTGGCCGATGATCTGCCGGCGCTGGAGGGAAATGAGCTCTTCCCCCTTGGCGTTGACATCCACAAAGACAAAGTCGCGGATCTCGCGGGTAACGGGATCCCGCACCGCCTCCAGCAGGTAAATAGCATCCAAGCTGGCTTCCAAGGCTGCCCGAAAACGAGCCTCTGGGCTGGGGGTGCCTCTAGGAGGTTGGAAGGGAAATCTTCGAGAAAGGGATCCCAGGATCCCTCTGAAGACAGAAAGCGGCTGACTTTCCCCCAGGCTGACGCCAAGCAGCAGGAGAGCCAAGAAGAGGGATCCCAGCAGCCAAAAGGCAAGGCCAGAGGGATCCACCAGGCCCACCGTTTTCCCTACCGCCCATAGCTCTCTGTGCATAGAACCCAGAGATTCCTGCCCCCTTTCCACAGTATCCCAGCAAGTCTTTCCAGCTTATCTTGGAGGTCAAAAGGGGAAGCTCAGCTAACTTGCGGAAATGGCCTCTATGCAATGGGCAGGATTCCTCAAGAGTGGCTTTTTGGGGAAATGAGTCTTGGCTCAAAGCTTTGTTTCTGGGTGCAGTAGGGAGAGAGACTCTTTATTGTGAAGATGCTTTATTGTGAAAAATAATTGTGAAGAGTCAGCGGGATCCCTTGCGCCAGCGGCAATAGAGTTTTTCCAACTCCACCCAGACCATAACCACGGTGCTAAAGCCCAAGCAGATCAAAAGTTCAGTGCGGGTTAGCTCCTCTGTGCCAAAGAAGCTGCGCAAGAAAGGCACATAGAGCAGAGCCAATTGCAAGAGCAGAGTGGTCAGGACCGCGCCCAGCAGGTAGGGGTTGGAAAAAGGGTTGGTCTCGATGGTGAGCTTCTCGTTGGAGCGCACGGCCAGCGCATGGCCCATCTGGGCGATACACAGGGTGGTGAAGACCATCGTGCGCCAGTGGGGGATGTAGGCTTCCACAATGGCCATCATGAGGATTGTGGAGATGGCAAAAACCACGCCGATGCGCACCATGTAGGCTCCCAGCCCCTGGGCGAAGATGCTCTCTTTGGGGTTGAAGGGGGGGCGCTGCATCACCCCTGGCTCCGCCGGTTCCAAAGCCAAGGCCAGAGCAGGCAGGCCGTCAGTCACCAGGTTCATCCACAGGATCTGTAGGGGTGTCAGCGGCACATCCCCCAAGCCCAGGATGGGGGCAGCAGCCACTGTCAGCACCTCACCGATGTTGCTGCCCAAAATGTATTTCACAAAGCGGCGGATGTTGCTGTAGACCACTCGCCCTTCTTCAATGGCTGCCACGATGGTGGCGAAGTTGTCGTCCAGCAGCACCATATCGCTGGCCTCTTTGCTCACATCGGTGCCCGTGATGCCCATGGCGATGCCAATATCCGCTTGGCGCAGGGCAGGGGCGTCGTTGACCCCATCCCCGGTCATGGCCACGAACTCGTTTTGCTTTTGCAAGGCCTGGACAATGCGCAGCTTGTGTTCGGGGGCGACGCGGGCATAGACCCTGACGGTTTGTACCGTTTGCAGCAGCTCCTCGAAACTCAAGCGGGAGAGGGTACGCCCGTCAATCGCCTGATCCTCCGACTCGAGAATGCCCAGCTGGCGGGCAATGGCAACAGCTGTCAGTTGGTGGTCGCCGGTAATCATCAACGTGCGGATCCCGGCTTCTCGGCAGCGGGCCACGGCCTCTCGTGCCTCTGGTCGCGGAGCATCGTGCATCCCCACCAAGCCCAGCCAAACCAGGTTGTGCTCCACCTCTTCCCCGTTGTCCGGGATCCGCTCTAGCCTCTGGGTGGCTACCCCCAGAACCCGGATACCTTGGGCGGCCAGGCGGTTGTTGGTGCCGAGGATGGCTTGGCGATCGGTTTCCGACAGTTCCTGCCAAGTGCCCCCTTTCTGGATGCGATCACACCGCTCCAGCACCAGCTCTGGGGATCCCTTGGTGTAGACGCAGTAGCCGCCGTTTTCTTGGATCACCACGCTCATGCGCTTGCGTTCTGAGCTGAAGGGGAGCTCCTGCACCCGTGGGTAGCGCTCCTGTAAAGAGCCTTTGTGGAGGTTGGCCTTGGCGGCTGCCACCAGCAGGGCGGCCTCGGTGGGATCCCCCAGGATGGACCAGGTGGGCGTTGAAGGGGGAGAAGAAACTGCAGACCTTGGGTTGCGACCGGCAACGGGTTGGAGGCTGGCCTGCAACAGGGCATCGTTGCAGAACACCACGGCCCGCAAGATGGCCTGCAGATCCGGGGCGCTCCCGGGATCTACGGGCTGGCCGCCGCAGTAGAAGGATCCCTTGGGAATGTAACCGGTGCCGCTGACGTGGTAATGGCGGTCGGGGGTAATGATGTCGGTTACCACCATTTTGTTTTCCGTGAGGGTGCCGGTTTTGTCGGAGCAGATGGTGGTGACGGATCCCAGGGTCTCTACTGCCGGCAGGCGGCGGATGAGGGCGTGGCGGCGCACCATGCGTTGGGTGCCAATGGCCAGGGTGACAGTGATAACCGCGGGCAGCCCCTCTGGTACCACGGCCACGGCCATGCTCAAGGAAGTTTCCAAAAGCGAGGTAAAGGGGGCCATGCTCCCGGCTTGCAGCAGCCCTATCCCCACCACCAAGGCCACCAAAGCCAGGGATCCCGACACCAGCACATTGCCCAGTTGGCTCATGCGCTTCTGCAGCGGGGTGGGCTCGGTCTCCACCGTTTGTAGCAGCTTCGCCACCTTGCCCAGCTCCGTGTTCATGCCGGTGGCAGTAACCAAGAGGATCCCTCGCCCCTGAATCACTTCGGTGCCCATGAAGGCCATGTTGCGCCGTTCCCCCAGCTCGATGTCCGGCGGGAGTACGCAATCTGCCTGTTTGGTTACAGGGGTGGCTTCTCCGGTCAAAGCTGCTTCCCGCACCTGCAGGTTCACGGCCTCGGCCAAGCGCCCATCGGCTGGGATCTGTACCCCGGCTTCCAGCAGCACGCGATCCCCCGGCACCAGTTGGCTGGCTGGAACTTCTTGCCACAGGCCATCCCGCTCCACCCGCACAGTAGGGGAGGCCAGTTTTTTCAGGGCCGCCAGCGCTTTTTCCGCCCGACTTTCTTGCAAATAGCCCAGGCCACCGTTAAGGCCAACGATCAACAAAATGGCCAGGGCATCTTTGGGAAACTCGCCTTCTTGCAAGTCCAAAGTGGCTGAGATCGCCGCTACGGCGATCAGCATCAGCAGCATGATGTTGCGGAATTGATCCAGCAGGACTTGCCAGGAGCTACGGCCAGAAGTGGTGATCAGCTCATTGGGGCCATATTGCCGCTGCCTCTGGATCACCTGCTGAGTGGTGAGGCCGCGATCGGGATCGGTCTGCAACTTCTGGATGGCAGCGGCGAGGGTGAGGCTATGCCAGGCAGGAACAGAAGCAAGGGGGGATCCATCCGGTGGGATCATCGCGACCACTCGAGGGTTCTTGCCGCATTTTGACATACTCCCCGCCCTCGAGGGGGAGGATTCTTGTCATCTCCCCAGTTGTTCGGGCCATAGCTCTTCTGGCGCCAGCGGCTGGGATCATCTTCAGCTAGAAATCGCAGGAGCCCCGCACTGTACCCATAGGGTCAGTGTCGGGAAGAATGCGGAAGTTATGATAGAACCATGACCCAAGTCCTGACTGTAGCTTGCAAACTCAAGGTGTCCCAGTCCCAGGCCGCAAAGTTGGATGCGACAATGGAT
>NZ_JBSSAG010000024.1:0-40940 GCF_054058395.1 Thermostichus sp. OS-CIW-26
AGTCCATCCAAGAAAGCCGCACCCAGTCTGCCGAGGAGAACGCCGCCCGTCTGCGGGAAATCGAGGAGCTGCGTCAGTCCATCCAAGAAAGCCGCACCCAGTCTGCCGAGGAGAACGCCGCCCGTCTGCGGGAAATCGAGGAGCTGCGTCAGTCCATCCAAGAAAGCCGCGCCGAATTTGCCGAACAAGCTGCTGCCCAAGCTCAAAGCCTGCGAGAGCTACAGCAAGTTGTCAGCGAGACCCGCTCTGACTTAGCTCACCTTGCCGAGTGGGCAGAGGAAGTGACTCAAGCTCTTGTCACCCTCACCGCCCTACAACGAGAGCACGAACGCGCCATCCAGGCCATCAACCAACGGCAGGCGGAAACGGATCAGAGGTTCAACGTTCTCCTTGAAGAGGTGCGCTACCTGATTCGCCGGCAAGGCTCTGACGGAAATCCTCCCCCCTCGTTGCCCTGAGCACTGGGATCCCTTTAAGAACTGCAAGGACAGCCCTAATCTTCATCCACTTCCCACTCCAACAGATGTGCATAAGGGGCCACCAAGTCGGGGGCGTAAAAGGCGATGGCTCGAAGGGCATGCCAGTCTTCCAAGCAGCCAAAGACGGTCGGATACTCATTGCGCTCCAACCGCTCTGCAATTGCCGCCACCTCAGCTTCGGTAAACTGGCGGGGATCCATCCCCTTGGTAGGGGCTTCCACTTTGGACTTGGATCGGGCAGACATAGGCAGCCTGAACACGCTACAAGCCGATCTTAGCCTCTTCCTTTTTGCCCGGCCGACTTTGAAAAAACTTGACACACTCCCCACCTCAATCGCTTGCTTCTTGCGCAGTTGTGAGGACGGGGCCTCAGACCCAACTTTTGGGTAAGCCAACCCCTGTTCTCCCGAAACTCTGAAAAGGGATCCCCATTCCTCCAGTTTCGTGGCAAGGTGAGGACAGATACCGCATCGGAGGCTGCTATGGAGAGCAAGATCCCCGCCCGCGATGTCCAAGTTGCCCTTATCGGCCCGTCCACGTTGGTTCTCCGCTCCCGCACCTGGGATCGCCTGAAGTTTGAGCTGGAATACGCTCGGCAACGGGGCACCACTGCCAATAGCTACCTCATCCAGGCCCGCCAAACCCTTCTCATCGATCCTCCGGGGGAATCGTTCACCGGCATCTTCTTAGAAGAGTTGGCCCAACACCAGTACCTGCAGCGGTTGGACTTTATTTTGCTCAGCCACGTCAACTTTAACCGCATTGCCACTCTCAAAGCCCTATTGCCTCTGGCTCCCTACGCGATGGTGCTCTGCTCCAAGCCGGGATCCATTACGCTACGGGCCGCCTTTGAAGAGATGGATCCCTTGCCCCGCAGTCGCGACGAAGAGGAAGCCGCCGATCTGGGCATTTTCTACAATGGCGACCAGTCTTTCCGTTTGCGGGTCATCCGGGATGGGGATCGCCTGGATCTGGGGGAAGGGCATGAGTTGCACTTTCGCACCGTGCCCACGCCCCGCCACCCCGATGCCCTCTGTACCTACGATCCGGCCACCGGGATCCTCTACACCGATAAGCTGTTCGGCGCCCACGTGTGCGATGAGCAAGTTTTTGACGAACATTGGCGGCAGCTTAGCGAAGACCGTCGCTACTACTTCGACTGCTTGCACCGCAACCAATTGCCCCAGGTGAAGGCAGCCCTGGCCAAGTTGGAAGAATTTCCCGCCCAAATCTATGCCCCTGCCCACGGCCCCTTGGTGCGCCACAGCCTGCGGCGGTTGCGGTTGGACTACCACACTTGGTGCGAGGAGGATCCCGGCGAGCAGCGGGTAGCTCTTCTGTACACTTCTGCTTACGGGAATACAGGTTTGATGGCCATGGCTATAGCCCAAGGGCTGGAGCGGGCCGGCGTTAAGGTGGAGCGGATCAACTGCGAATGGGCCACCCCGGAGGAGATCGCCCAAGCTCTGGAGCGCTGCCAAGGGTTTGTTGTCGGATCCCCGACTTTGGCCGGCCATCCTCCCGTGCAGATCCAAACCGCCCTTGGCATCATCCTTTCTTCAGTTCCCACCACCCGATTGGCCGGGGTTTTCGGCTCCTACGGCTGGAGCGGAGAAGCGGTGGATCTCATCGAGAGTAAGTTGCTCAATGCCGGCTTTTCCTTGGGGTTTGAGACGATCCGCGCCAAGTTTAAGCCCACCCCTGAAATCCTGGAAGCCTGTCAAGAGGCGGGATCCCAGTTTGCTCAGGCCCTGCGCAAAGCCAAACGAGCCCGCGCCCCTCGCCAAACCAGCAGCGAAACTCAGGCGGATCGGGTTGGGCAAGCCCTGAGCCGGGTGGTGGGATCCCTGTGTGTAGTCACCGCCCTGCAAGGAGAGACCCGCCGTGGCTTTCTCACCTGGTCGGTGGCCCAGGCCAGCTTCAATCCGCCGGGGCTAACCCTGTCGGTGAACAAGGAACAAGAAGCCGAATTGCTGACCTATCCCCAGGCCCCCTTTGTGCTCAACATCTTGCGGGAAGGCAAGGGCAGCAACTTGCAGCGGCACTTTCAGCGGCCCCAGCGCCCTGGAGAAGATCGCTTTGCCGGCTTGGCCACGGCCACTGCTGAGAATGGCTGCCCCATTTTGTTGGATGCCTTAGCTTACCTGGAGTGCCGTGTCAAAACCTGGATGGACTGCGGGGATCGCTACCTGGTCTATGCCGAGGTGGAACGGGGCAAGGTGCTGGATCCCACGGGGGTTACGGCCATGCGGCGGGGGTAGTGTATTGGAGAACAAAGATTTGTTGTGGAGTCAATGCTAACTGGATCCCGTCGATCACCTTAAGCTGACGATCTCCTCGGCAAATTTCCGGCTCTTGTTGAGGGGCAAATATCAAAATAGAGTAATCGTCTAAATCCACCATCCACCCTAATTTGCTGCCGTGCTTTAGGCAATGCAGGATATTATCGATTACACGGCTTACCCTTTGACCCGGCGAAAGAATTTCGATAATCCAGTCGGGTGCTGCGGTGAAGTCATCTTCTGGGTCGCCTGTTTCACTGAGGCGAATTCGATCCCACGCAATTACGGCAATATCGGGAACAATGGAACGACCGGCAAAAGTGCATCGCAATTCGGGTAGGGCAGTATAGTCGGTGGTGCTGCCGTCAACCTCAGCCAAAAGGCGTTTTTGCAAAATGGAATGGCGGACTTTGGGCAGCGGTTTTTGAATGGCAACTCCATCCACGTACTCCCATGCCGGAGACTCTTCTATGTGAGGCAACTTGAGGAAGTCTTCAAGAGTGAGAGCCAAATCTAGGCGAGTTGTCATAGGTTTAGGCAAAGCCCCCCCGGATCCCTGCCAGTAATGTATCCCAAAGCGAGGGGAAGAAGTGGAATTAAAATTGCGGCAATTCGGGTAGATGTAGCGTAAAAGTCGTCCAACCGGCAGAGCTGTTGACCTCAATGGATCCCCTCAGTTGATCCACCATTTGTTTCACCAAAGCCAAGCCCAGACCGGTGCCCCCTTCTTTCCAAGGATCATGGCTGGGGATCCGGTAAAAACGCTCGAAAATGCGCGTGAGCTCCTTGGCCGGGATCTCCCGGCTGTTGCTGACCTCTACAACGCTGCGACGGCTTTCGGTTCCTATCCGTAAGCGGATGGATCCCTGAACCGGGGTGTATTTCACAGCGTTGTGCAGGAGCTCCCGCAGGATACGCCCCAAAAGGAGAGGATCTGTGGTGATGCTGCTCTCCAGAGGGACACTGGCTTGAAAGGTTTGCCCCTTAGTACGGGCGCGTTCGCCAATAGCCAACAGCAAATCCCCCAACAAGGCTTCCCAGGTCAGCGTTTGCAGATTCAAAGCATAGGCTCCTGCCTCTAGCCGCTGCAAATCCAACAGGTCATTGATCAGCTCGATCTCCCGTTGGCATTCCCGCTGGGCGATGGATAGGTACTGGGCCTGCTTCTCCCTCGCAGGGGCAACTTGCAGCATGTGCAACGCCATTTTCATGCTGGCTAGAGGAGTGCGCAGCTCGTGGCTGACGGTGCTGATAAAGTCATCTTTGAGGCGGTTAAGGCGCTCTAGGGCTTGCACCTGCTCTTGGGCAGCTCGGAATAGGCGCGCCTGCCTTAGGCCGATAGCACATTGATTGGCCACTTGAGCTACGAGATTCATTTCCTGCTCATCAAAACTTTCCTCGCTGCTGCGAAAAACCCACAGATCCCCCAAGACTTGCTCCCCATCCCGCAGAGGGCAGGCCAAGACTGATCCTTGGCGGGGGGCGTCAGGAAGTAAACAAAATATGCAGGGCTCTCCTCGCAACAACTGGGCGTAGAGATCTGGATATTGGGCAAAGGGAATACAAGTATGCAAGGCCGACCCCAAGCGAGGACAATACTCGTAGCTGATGGCGGAAAGGGTGAGATCGGCGTTGTAAAGGCCAATATCGCAGCCATCTGCATTTAGGTTTTCTCCCAGCTCGCGCAGAGCGGTGTTGAGAATTTCAGCTTCATCCAGAGAGTCGCGCACCCGGTCAGTGATGCGTTTCAGCAGGGCCTCAAATTGCAGGGATCGCTGCAACTCAGAGGTGCGTTGCCGAACCTTTTCTTCCAAGGTTTGATTGAGGGCTTGCAGTTGTTCATATAACTGGGCCTGTTGCAACGCGATGGCTAATTGATCGCTCAGCTCTTGTAAAAGCCGGATTTCCCACTCTTGCCAAGGGCGGCTGGATTGGCAGTGCTGAACTACCAATAGACCCCACAAAGCCTCACCCTGCCGAATCGGGATCACCAAGTTGGCTTGGGCTTGGAAAGACTCCAGCAACTCCCGATAGCAAGGATCCAAATCGGCTATTGCTACATCCCCCACTGCCTGGACAAAGCCCTCTTGGTACTTGCGATAGCACGGATCCCTTTGGAAATACTCATCCCACACGTAGCGGCCCAGGTGGCTGGGCCAGGGATCCGCTACCGACTCGGCGGCCACAATCCCACCCCCGTTTCCCTGCAGTCGGTAGATCATCACCCGATCTACCTGGAGAAACTCTCGCACTTCCGCAACCGTTGTTTCCAAGAGGGTTTGCAAGTTCAAAGCTTGGCGGATCCGCCGCAATAAGGCCCCCAACAGTCGCTCCCGCTCTGCCTCTTGCCGAAGCACTTCTTGAGCTTCTTTGAGGGGGGTGATGTCCACAACAACACCGCAAACGGCATAGGGATCCCCTTGCTGATCCCGCAGGGCAAACTTGGTGACCCACTGGGTCAATCTCTTGCCATCGCGGAAAAAGGTTCGCTCGTAGCTGACAGGATGCGGAGATTGCAGGACTTTTTGATCCTGATCTCGAAATTCTAGAGCCTCTTCTGATGCGAACAGCTCACTATCCAACTTTCCAAAGAGCTCTTCTGCCTTGCAGCCTCTCTGTTGTAGATAAGTCTTGTTTACATGAAGATAGCGCCCTTCCAGGTCTTTGAGAAAGATAGAAAAAGGGATCCCGTCCAGAATAGCCCTAAGCCGAGCTTCGCTTTCTTGTAGAGCCAGCTCTGCTTCTTTCTGCTCCGTAATATCTTCGGTAATGCCAACAATACGGATAACCTCTTGCTGTTCGTTCAAGATGGGTCGGCAAGAAGTACGCAGCCAGCGCAGCCTGCCACCCCGATGGAAAATGCGGTAGGTGATCTGCTGGGCTTCTTGAGTGGCTCGGGCGGCCGCCTGCAGTACCCTTGGCAGATCTTCGGGATGGATCGTGTCTTTCCAGAGATCTGGCTTGCGGCGAAACTCTTCTGCTGTGTAACTCCAGATCTTCTCGCTTTGGGGGCTTTTGTAGAGAGACTGGCTCAAGTCTGCAGAATACACAAAGAAAACCACCGGTACAGCCTCTGCAATTTCTCGGAAGCGGGCTTCGCTCTCTCGCAAAGCCAGTTCCACCTGCTTTTGTTGGGTGATATCGCGGGTACTGGAAACGATCCCTTGCACAGAGGGATCCTCCAAAAGATTGGTGCAGAGGCTCTCCAGCCACACCCACTGGCCGTCGGCATGTTGGGCCCGGTAAATAAAGCTGAGTGTCTCGCCAGGTCGAGCCTTGAGTTGCTCAAGAGCATTAGCAACGTTCTGCCGATCCTCGGGGTGAACCCAATCCAAGGGTACGGCCTCTCCCTGATTGGGAGCACGCCCCAAAATTTTCTCAGCAGCCGGAGGATTTAAGGTATGCAGCAGACCTTGGGCATCGATCCGACACAAAATGTCGTGGCTGTTGTTGAGGAAGGCGCGAAAGCGTTCTTGTTGATCTGTTAGCTCTCGTTGCAGGCGCTTTTGTTCGGTGATATCTAGGACAATGCCGAGAAGTCCCAAACCTTTAGACTGATCCTGAAGCTTTACGGCCAGGCGATAAGTATAGCGCTCCTGACCTTGAATCATTTCCTTACCTTCGAATTGGCAAAACCCTTGCCGCTCTACGTCGGATAGAACTTGAGAGGTGTACTCCAGCCAGTGAGGATATTCTCGAGCTGCCTCCTCCAGAGAAGTACCCAGCAGATCGCCAAACCAGGCGCGGTCAGTGGCATTTTGCAAAATTAGCACTCCCTGGGGATCCCTGGCCCACACCGCCAATGGCAGGGCGTCCAACAAGGTGCGCAGTTGGGCTTCCCGCAGCCGCAGGTTTTCTTCCAACTGTTTCTTCTCGGTAATGTCTCGGCCCACCCCGCGAATGAACTGCAAGCGGCCCCGCCGGTCAAAAATGCCTTGGTTGATCCACTCAAACCACCGCACCTGCCCCGCTGCATCCGCCACTCTGCTAATCCGGGTAAAGGTGGGCTGCTGAGGGGTAAGGTGGGCTATCTTTTGCTGCGCCTGCTCCTGCTCTTCTGCCAGCAGCACGTCGATCCAGCGCCTGCCCCGCCAATCCCCCAAGATTTTCTGGCAAGCTTCGTTACATTCCACCACCGTCGTATCTGCACGCGCCAGCATGATGACATCGGGAAAACCCACCTGATCCCGCTGCAGCCAGCGCCTTTGCCAGTACATCACCACGGCCAGTGAGGATCCCCAAAGGAGCAGCCAAAGCCATCCGGGCAGAGTGTTCCAGTTGAGTAAGGTAAGCAGGTTGACCAGATCCCAGGAGGCGCTCATGAAGGTTGTCGATTAAGTTAAGTTTAGAAAGTGTCAAGGAGTGCACTGCTTTTCGGTAGCATTTCTAACCCAGGATCAAGCACTGTGCCAACAATTCCCCATCTCCCCGAAAAGGAGAGCAAAGTTTGAGTCTACTGGAACGGTGGGGCAGTATCCTCGAAAAGGGGGCTTTCAGGGTGAAGAGTTGTTTCTTAGGTTTCCTGAGTGTTCGGATAGATAGTTCTGAATCCAGCGCACCAGCCGCTGAGAGAGCACGAAAGCTTCTGGTTCGTCCCCTTTGATGCCGACTTGGCTGCTAAAGCAGGCGATGACCTCCTCGTTCAGCTCCGGTTTAGAAGGATCGCTGTGAAACTGCAGCCGCACTTGGCTTTGGACCTGAAAACTCTCTTGAGCTTGGTTATCCAAAACTTCCTGACCCACTCGATGCAGCCGCACTCCTTGCAACTGAGCCAAGGGATAGGAAAACACCTGCTGCCGCCAAAAGCCCCAAGGGCCACCCAGCCGGGTCAAGGTCACCCGTTGGCTTTGGCAATCTAGATTCAGGATCTGCCCCAACCCCCAAGGGATCCCAGCCCACAGGCCCATCCCCACAGCCACCAAACCCAACAGCGGCGAACGAGCCCACAGTTGGGATCCCACAATCAGCAGCACCAAGCCTGCTGCCGCCCGCCAAGCCAGTTGCTGGGAAGTGAACCGTTGTAGGGCAATGCGCAGCCGTTTGGGATTGCGCTCCAGAACCTGCGGATAGACCGGTGCCATGAAATGGGATCCCACTGCTTAGGCTAGCTTAACAGGGGTTGCTTTTCCCTAGGCGCTGAAGGCGTCTTATCCGGGCATTGCGTTGGTGAAAAACTACAACTCCGGCTCGGCAAAAAACTCTGATAAATCCAGCGCAAATCCAGGGATCACCTCTCCACCTTCCAGGATGTCGCCGGGTTTCTTCAATGCTTCAGGCTCAGGCCGGCGATAGACCAGAACGTATTTCTCTTCAGGATGAATGATCCAGACCAGCCGGGATCCATTCTCAAAATACTCAACGAGCCTATCATGGATCTCTCCAACGGTGTTGGCATCGGAGAGAACTTCTACAGCCAAGTCTGGGGATCCCTCAATATAACCCCTTGGGATCCCGCCCAGAGATTGCAGTCGTTCTTTGGAAAAAAAAGAACAATCCGGAGAGCGGCGATTACCGGATTTCATTTTGAAGGAAGTATCGGAATCGAAGGTAAATCCAATCCTTTGACTGCGAACGTAGGAGCCCAGAATGATGTGAATCAAACTTACGTAGTACCCATGCTTTGCACCTGCCGAGCCCACGGTAACCAGTTCTCCGTTCACAACCTCATAGCGATTGCCATCCTCCGGTAAAGCCATAAACTCTTCGTCAGTCCAAATTTTTCGAGAAGCTGCCGGAGAACTATCAGCAGGTGCCTCGGCCAATTTTTCTCTTTCCAAAACCTCGACCATCATGACCTCCGCAATGAAAAACGGCTAAACCAACCAAGGGAGCCGGTCTGGGGTCAACACATCGTAAACTACCCGACCCTGACTGCTTCGCAGTACAGGGCGGGCTTTCGGTAGCCCTGCAGTTGGCAAGCCAACCACGAACCTCTAGGCTGGTTTACAGCAGCCCCCAAAAGCGCAATCACATTCGCACCATTCAAATCCGCATCCCCTTCCCATCCACAGTGTCCACACTTAAACTTCTTTCCACTGCGGTAGGATTGCGCAGGGTCGGGATGAATGTGCAAACACCGGTGGCAGGTCTGCGACGTGTAGGCAGGCGGAACAAGAATCAGAGCAACCCCCGCACGCAGAGCCTTGTACTCCAAAAATTGACGGAGTTGATAAAACGCCCAACTATTTGCCCGCCTACGCTCTGTCTTGCTGCGTGGCTGTTGATTGACCCTTTCCCGAATCCCTGTCAAGTCTTCCAGAGCAAGAGCGCTATTTGTCGCCTTTGCCCTAGAGACAATAGCTTTGGAGATGCGATGATTGACCCACGTTTGAAAGCGTCTTTCCTTGCCAGACAGCCGTTGCAACAGTTCTCTGCATCTGCGCCGCGAACTGCGTGTGCCCTTACTGGCTTTGCGTTGGAGTGCCGCCCTCAACCGGGAGTAGTGGTCGCGGACTCGGTTCAACTGCTGCCCATTCCAATTGTCCCCCTCTGACGTATGGGCGATATCCGTCCTGCCCAAGTCCACCCCGATCACCCTGTCGGTATCTTGTTGCTTGGGCGGGTTTTTCTCTACGCAAATCTGGATGTAGTAGGAGCCGTCCTTCCGCTGGACTAGGGTGGCCGATTTGGGGTTAGAGCCAGCCAGCATTCCCCTCTGGTAGTTACCAATGGCTAGTTCAAAGCGTTCTCTCCCTTCCACCGTGGTCAGCGACACCGTCCAGTCTTTCTCGCGGAATGAAAAGATACGTGCGTCGTAGGTAACGAACCTACGCTTGAACTCTTTAACCGGACGGTTGCGCTGTCTCGCCACTTTGCGAGCGCCTGCCACCCGTCTGCACACCTGTTGAGCCAAGTTACTGGACAAGCCGAACCGGGCTCGAATCTCGTAGTAGCAAAGGGATTGCAGTTTGACCGCGTTGACGATCTTCTCCGGCGTGTTCTGGTTGACCCAGTTCAATGCCTGCACAAAGACATCCATCGTCGCGTCCAATTTGGCGGCTTGTGACGGGAACGCCTTGAGCTTACAGGATATGGTCAGGACTTGGCTCATAAGTTCATTGTACTTCATCAAAGCGCATTCCTCCCGGCACTGACCCTACGGGTACAGTGCGGGGCTCCTGCGATTTCTAGCTGAAGAGCGATCTGCACGCCCGGTAAGAAGTCAGCAAGCTGCCCTGAGGGATCCCCTTATTCAGGATCCACTAGGGATCCCATGAACAACACGGTTTGGGCCGCTGGGTTGCCGCCGGATCCGGAGGCCACAATGGCAAACCAGAAGGGCCGATCTGCCACAAATTGAAAGGGCTCTTGCCGGTCGACAGCAGTCCGGGAGACGATCACCCCAGTAGCGGCTGCCGCCTCGGATCCCTCTTCGTTCACTTCAATTGCTGCTTTGTGCAGGACTTTGCTGATCCGCGCTGGCTCTGGGGTCATCTGGCTGAAATCGGCTCGGTTGGAAAAGGCAACTCCCAGGCCCAACTGCTGCAGAACGGAAGTGAGATCCGTTTCATAAGCCAATTCAAATCTCGGGATCCGCACCGAACCTGCACGGGGGCGCAGGGATCCCGTCCATTCTTGCCAAGTTTCCGGGCTCAGCTCTGCCCGCAGCGATTCCAGCTTCACTCCCTTCTTGGGCAGCAGGATCAGCATTTCCAGTTCTCCTTCCCCGTAGGGCAGGCTCACCACCTGCAACTGCTCGGTTTCCAGGTAGTCGTAACGACCTGATTGAACCATCATGGGTACTCGGACGCGGCGGCCATCCAACCGAGTAAAGGGCTGAGTTTGGGTGCGCTCCGGATCGAAGGGCTGAGTCCACTCGCCTTTGAAGTAGATGGCATTGAGCAAAACCATCAAATCCTCGCGGCTGAGGCGATCCACAATGCGGTTGATCTTGCCCTGGGTGCGCTCGGCCACCCAGCCGTTGATCTGGTTCACCGTTTGCCGGGATCCCAAATTCACCCGATTCACCACCGCTTGGTAGTAGGTGGCCAAAGCCTGCAAAAACTGGGGCTGTAAGGTGAGGGTTTGATCCACCCAGAGGCCGTTGGCCATTTGCACCTGGACTGGCCCTCCTGCCGGGGATCCCTCCGCCAGCCAGACCACCATTTGGGCATTGCTCCAGTTCAACTCATTAAGGGAAAGGTCCTGTGCCTCCAGCACCTCGGCCATTGCCGTTTGAGTCTCCCCAGAGGCGCTGTTGTAGAGCATGCTCAGGGCCAGGCGGATGCTCAAGGGGGAGAAAAAGAGGTTCTCTTGGGGCTGCTGACGGAGCAGGTGATCAAACAGTTTCAGCGCAAAGCGGCTTTGGGCTTGTTGGGCCACGGTCTTTTCCCCATACCCTTCCCCATAGGTCACCGTTGGCTCAAAGGGAATCCGCACCGGGGTTTCCTGTGAACGGGATCCCATCCCGTGAGTGGGCCAGAGGCCCAGGCTCAGTAAACCCAGCAGAGCCAGAAGAGGGATCCGGCTCACCAAGGATCGATTGAACAGGTCTTTCATAGGGCTCTCCTGGCAGAGTCTATGGCTATGCTATCGGGTCGGTTGTGGGCTGCCCTTGCCCAGGGACGCCATTTCCGCTGCGCTCAAGGTGGAAAGACGCAGGCAGCTTCCGGCAAGCAAGAATTGGCAAGGCTCTCCCAGGGGGGAACTTCCTGCGTCTGGCTGGTCAAGTCGCAGCAGCAGCGTCTGGCGCGATAGGATGAAGCCTGCACAGGAGAGTGCCACATGGTTCTGTTCACGATACACGTTCCAAAAGGGTGCAGAGTCGCCTTGGGCCTGGCTCTACTGCTCCTGGGATCCGGCTTGGGATGTACTGCTGCCACGGAGAGATCTCCCGCCTCACAAACTCAGGTAACCGAAGCCATCTCTCCATCCCCCCCAGCCATAGGGCAGCCCCAGCAACTGCCGGTTGAAGCCGAAGTCACCCTTGCCGGCCAACGCTTTGAGCTAGAGGTGGCCCGCACCCCTGAGCAACAGCGCTTGGGCCTGATGTTTCGCACCGATTTGCCGCCGGATCGGGGCATGTGGTTTCCCTTTGATCCGCCCCAGCCAGCTTCTTTTTGGATGTTCAACACCCTGATCAACCTGGACATCATTTTCCTTCACCAAGGCAAGGTGGTGTACATTGCCGCCGATGTGCCCGGCTGCCCCGCCCAACCCTGCCCCACCTATGGGCCGCCTCCTTCCCAGTTGGTGGACGGTGTGCTGGAGTTCCGCGGCGGGACGGCTGCTGCTTTGGGTTTGGCCGTTGGAGATCCGGTCGAGATCCGAGAGCTTCAGCCCGTAGCCCCTTGATTTCTACCTCCCTTGGGGACAAAGAAGACGGGCTCGAAGATGATCTTTTGAAGAATTTTTGCGATGATTTTTGAGAGTCGCCAACTGAGTCCATAAAAGAGGCGACCGCGAGCTCAGGATTGGTTTGGCTACTGCGAGCGAGCCTATGGATGTCGGCAGCGCGAGTCATTGGATAGGGGTGGGGGCTGTCGCCCTAGCCTCCATCCTTTGGGCTGAGATCGTGCGGGATGTGCGCCATTGGCTGGCCCATCGGTGGCCCTGGCTGATGCCCAAACACATCCTGCACCACCGCCTGTTCCGCCCCGACCTTAGCGTGGTGGATGCACAGCTGTACCGAGAATCC
This sequence comes from Thermostichus sp. OS-CIW-26, assembly GCF_054058395.1. Lineage (NCBI taxonomy): Bacteria > Bacillati > Cyanobacteriota > Cyanophyceae > Thermostichales > Thermostichaceae > Thermostichus > Thermostichus sp. OS-CIW-26. The sequence continues at coordinate 12,399 of NZ_JBSSAG010000024.1, forward strand.
CAGTGGCACCACGACGTTCCCGAAGCGGCGACGATGATCCTGGCCGGGATCCCTTGGGTGGTGGTATTGGGCCAGGGATCCTGGCTGTACGGCCTGGCGGCAACGGTGGGCATTCTCTACTCGGCCAGTTTTTGGGTGGCAGGCATGCTGCGGGGTTGGGGGCTGGCCCTGCAGACGGATATCACCCACCAGCCGGGGCCTTTCCCCGTTCCTCCCAGCCAATGGCATGTCAACCGCGCCTACCACTGGCGGCACCACTTCGACGATACCAACGCCTATTTTTGCGGCACCCTGACTCTCGTAGATCGGCTCATGGGCACCAGTCTCTCCTTGAAAGGTAAGCGAGTAGCCGTCACCGGCGCCTCCGGCACCCTGGGCCGGGCCTTGCTCAAGCATTTTCACCAGCAGGGGGCCAAAGTCATCGCCCTCAGCTCCCATTCGGATTCGGTTCACATCGAAGTGGACGGCCAGATCCAGCCGGTGGAGACCGTTCGCTGGCAGGTGGGGCAAGAGGGATCCCTGGCTGAGCTGCTGGAGCGGGTGGATATCTTGGTGCTCAACCACGGCTTCAATGTTCATGGGGATCGGGATCCCGAGGCCATTCGCCAGTCTTACGCCGTCAATACCTTCTCCAGTTGGCGCCTAATGGAGCTGTTCTTCCAGACGGTGCGCGGCAACCCCGAAATGGCCACCAAAGAGGTGTGGGTGAACACCTCAGAGGCTGAGGCTAGCCCTGCTTTCAGTCCCCTCTACGAGCTCTCCAAGCGGGCCCTAGGCGATCTGGTTACTCTGCGCCGCCTCGATGCTCCCTGCACAGTGCGCAAGCTCATCCTCGGCCCCTTCAAGAGCCAGCTCAATCCCATTGGGGTTATGTCGGGAGATTGGGTGGCCGCTCAGATCTTGGCCCAGGCCAAACGAGACTGCCGCAACATCATCGTCACCATCAACCCCCTGACCTACTTGCTTTTCCCGCTCAAAGAGCTGGCTGTGAGCACTTATTTCCGCTTGTTTAGCCGTCGGTCTCCAAGGACTCCGTCCCGCGAGCGCGAACAGACAGGGATCCCTGCCCCCAACCCAGATGCTGCAGGTGAGGCGAAGTCCCGCGAGTTCCCTTTGGTTTAGAAGGGATCGGATCCCAACCCGTCCCATAGCTCTATGGCATTGGGCGCAAAAGTGGAGTAAGACAAGAGCAGGTTCCTTGGCGTCAGCAGGGTGGGATCCCTTGCGCCAATACGAACTCTTGGGGAGCGAGAGCGCCCCTTGGCTTGGCGGAACACAGCAGCTCGATCCCCGGTGAGCGTTGGGTGTGAGGAGTAGGAGTGAGCGTGAACATGGTGCGACGGTGGGTGGGCGCAGTGCTCTGCGTGGTGAGTGGGTCGTTGATGCCGGGGCTGTTGTCCGGCTGTGCCATCCCGATGCCTTCGGCATCTGCGGGAGTTTCTGAAGTCCAAGTGCGCTTGGTGCATGTGGCCCCCAATGCCCCTCGGATCGACTTGGAGGTGGGAGGGGTGAGAGCTGCTCGGGGCATAGCCTATGGCTCGGTGAGCGAGTACGTGCGCATACCGGCGGGCGAGTACGACATTGTTTTGTTTTCAACGCCTGAGAACCCTGGCCAGCCTGCGAGTTCTGCGGTTGCGGCCAGAACCGTAGCCAATCTCAGGGGCGGGGGAGTGTTCTCGGTGGTGGCCGCCAATGAGCCGAATCGCATGACAGCCCTGGTCTTAGAGGACAACATCCATCCGCCGTTTGATCAGGCCCTGGTGCGGTTTGTCCACGCTGCCCCTGATGCGCCGGCCCTGCAATGGCAAGGGGAGCAAGGGCGGGTACTGCTGCCCCAGTTGGCGTTTGGACAAGTATCCACCTTTCAAGCTATGCGCCCCGGCTTTACCCAAATTCAAGTGGCCATAGCCCCTTCAGCCTCCGCGCCAAGTGTGCAGTCGGCTCCCAGCCGGAGCATTCCCTTGCAACGGTTTGACCTGCAGCTGGAGGCGGGGAAAGTCTATACCCTCTATGTAGCGGGATTGTTGCGCAGCAATCCGGCCCTAAGCCTGGTGCTGGCAGAGGAAACTCGAGCTCGTAGGCTCCTATAGCCAAGGTGTTTCGGTCTCTCTTCTCCTTACACTGAGTTAAGGAATACCTCAGGGTGGGGGCAGATAGGGAATATGCTCTGTGGTGGAGCAAGCCAATGCCGTTGGCGTTCTCCGCTGCCAATATGATCTTACAAGGATCTCAGAATCCTAACATGCGGTGCGAAGCACTAGGGGATGCAGCCTGTGGATGCTTTGTTTCAAGTTGTGGTGCTGAATCAAACCCCAGATCCAGAACGGGTCATCTACCAGGCCATGCATCAGGATTACAGCCCTGATTTTGTCACTCCAGAGAGCCGGATCCCGGAAAAGTATGGAGAGGCCGTGGTGAGGCATTTGCTGGAGGGCAACCGTGGCCACTATGGGCCTCTAGAGCATCCTCAGATCACGTTTGGGGTGGGCTATTTTCCCCACGCCGTCATGCAACAGGCCCGTACTCATCGGGTGGGAATTTCTTTTGATGTTCAATCCTTCCGATATACAGGCCAGCAAATTGCCGATTTGGGCAAAAAGCTCTTGTTCGCGTCAGCGGTGCGGAGCACAACCGAGACTGCTGCTCCTGTTGGCGAGACCGGCTGCGGTTGCGTCAGCAATGCGGAGCACAGTGGCGGGACGGAGTCCTCCTTGTCTTTGCAAGAGCTGGAAACTTTGTTTTACGTTCCTGCCAGCGTCAAGGAGGGCAAGGCCAAAACCCGCCAAGGCTTTAGGCCCATCTCCCCCGAAGCTTTGGATATCATTCTTGCGCAATATCGCAGCCAGGCCATTGCTTATTATCGCCTGGTAGAAGAGTGCGGATTGCCCTATGAAGATGCCCGTAACATCATTGGCTACGGGATCCGACAACACTTCGTGGTCTCTTTCAATTGCCGTAGTCTAATGCATTTTTTGGATTTACGAGCCAAAGAAGATGCTCAACGAGAAATTCAACATCTGTGTGAACTGATTTGGCCCCACTTTGAAGCGTGGTGTCCCCACGTGGCGGCCTGGTATCGTAAGCATCGCTGGGGAAAGGCTCGATTATCCCCCTAAACTTAGTTTAGATAGATATGCTCTGCTAACCCCTTCTGCGGCTAATCCTGTTTTTGATCTTTTGTTGGGTTACGGGTATGGATCCCGAAGCTTATGAGCAAATGGCAGGCTTGGAAGACCGGCATTGGTGGTTTTTGGGTCGCCGTCACATTCTGAGTCGGGTTATTGGATCCCTGCCGCTTCCCCCCTCTGCTTATATTTTGGAAGCTGGCTGTGGTAGCGGCGGCAACCTGGAGATGTTGTCCAGATTTGGCAAAGTTTGGGCTATGGAAAAGAGTGAAATTGCACTGCCGCTGGCCCAAGCTCGCGGTATTGGGATCGTGGCAGAGGGGGAGTTGCCAAACCGGATCCCCTTTGGTTCTCAACGATTTGATTTGATTGCTTTGCTGGATGTGCTGGAGCATCTGGAGAATGACAAAGAAGCTCTCCTAGCCCTCAGTCAAAGGTTAACCCCATCTGGCTACTTAGTTGTAACTGTTCCGGCTTATCCGTGGCTGTGGAGTTTACATGATGAGCTTAATCATCACAAGAGACGATATACCCGCGGGCAACTTTTGTCGTTGCTTAAAAGCTCAGGTCTAGAAGTTTATACCCTTGTTTTCTTCAACAGTTTTCTTTTCCCAATCATTTCAGGGATCCGCATAATGCAGAAAGTGCTTCGCCTGAGGGAAAGCCAAGATCTGAAAATGCCGCCGCTTTGGCTCAATCGACTGCTGACGGGTATTTTTGCTGCAGAAGCCTATCTGATACCTAAGTTTTCTCTGCCCTTTGGTGTATCTCTGCTGGCAGTAGCCGGCCCGGCAACGAAATCGTAGTATCCTGTCATCATTGCTGTTCTCAGACTGCACTTTGATCATTGCTTAAACTCTCATGTTTCGACATCCAATGTCTGCAATTCTGGTAGTTTCTACAACAGCCTTTTCCGACGGTACTTAACCCACTCAACAGGGATTTTTATCTCTTGCGTGATGAGGATCCCAATTACTTAAAGAACTTATTTTGTGTCAGTAGCATGAAGTCCTTTGAAGCTGGGAAGGGCCGTCAATAGAATTATCTGGTGAGGGCTACCCATTCAAGTTTTGGTCAACACTGATCTTGTCCAATAGCCTCAGATGCACAATCTTTTCTGTAAGATTGTCAACAGTCTTGATGCCGAAGGAGATAACCCTTGGCCGAACGCGGCTATAAAACTCGTCTGGATCTGCATCGTTTGTGGGTGCCCTTGGCCTGTTTCGGGGATGGCCTTTGTATTTGGTTGGCCTTTGGGGCGGGCTACTGGCTGCGCAGCTTGCGTCCTCATCAGCTCTTGCCTTGGGATGTCTACGCGGCCTTGGGATTGTTGACCGCCCTCAGTTATTGGGGCATTCAGGCGGGCTTAGGCGGATACGGTGAGTCGAAGCGCTTGTCTCGCTTTGAAGAATGGGCCAGTTTGCTGGTGGGGTTGGGATTGACGTTTGGTTTGGTGCTGGCAGGGGCCTTTTTCGTTCGCTCGGTCTCTTTGTCGCGGCTGGTGGTGGGCTACGCCGGCTTGTTGGCTCTGCTGAGTTTGACTTTGGTACGGGTGGGGTTGCGGCTGGGCATGGGCTGGTTGTGCTCTAGGGGCTACGGTCGGCGGCAGGTCATCTGGGTGGGATCCTGGTCGGTGTTGGCGGAAGTGTTGGAGCGATTGCAGCGATCCCCGCAGTTGGGCTTCCAGGTAGTCGCCTGGGCAGGCGTAGAGCAAGGCTCTTTTGAGGAAGATCCCCCATCTCAAAATGGGGATCCCTGTCAAGATTCATATCCAGTACTAAACACCGCCCGCCCTACCTCTGGCGGGGTTGAGTCTGCCGACAGGACTCTGTCCGGCTCATCCCGAGGAACCCTCTCCTGCTTGTGCAGTCAGCTTGAGCCTTCCTGGTCGGCTCTTGAGCGTCTGGATCTGGTCCATTTGATCGCCTATCTGCAAGCCCACCCAGAAGTGCAGGAGGTGTGGTTTGGGCAACCGGAGCTGGCAACTGCTCCTCTGTTGCTCAGTTTGCAAACATTGTCGGTGCAGGTGCGCTTGGTGCCGGATATCTTAAGTTTTTTAACGGTAAACTTCAGCCTGCAGTCTCTCGACGGGATCCCGCTGCTAACTCTGCGTCAGCCCCCTTTGCGCTACGCCCACAACCGGTTCCTCAAGCGAGCTGTAGACATCCTAGGAGCTTCCCTGGGCCTGATCTTGCTTAGCCCTCTGTTTTTGATTATTGCCCTGCTGGTAGCCTGCAGCAGTCCTGGCCCCATTCTGTATTGGCAAGAGCGGGTGAGCTTGGACGGGCGTCGCTTTTGGATTGCCAAGTTCCGCACCATGCGAGTGGATGCTGAGGCAGCCGGCCAGCCGGGCTGGACGCGCCCCGGGGATCCGCGCCGAACCAAGATAGGAGCCTTTTTGCGCCGCACCAACCTGGACGAGCTGCCCCAACTGTGGAACGTCCTGAAAGGGGAAATGAGCCTAGTGGGCCCCCGCCCAGAGCGGCCCTACTTTGTCGAGCAGTTTAGCCAGGAGATCCCCAAGTATCCGGATCGGCATTTGGTAAAAAGTGGCCTCACCGGCTGGGCCCAGATCCACGGCCTGCGGGGAGATACCAGCATTGCCCGCCGCACCCAGTATGATCTCTACTATGTGCAAAACTGGTCGCTGTGGCTGGATCTGCGCATCCTGGCCATTACCCTCTGGCAAGGGATCCGCGGACGGCTGGCCGGATACTAGGGGTTAGCGTATGCCATTCTCCCCCCAAGAGCTGCTCTACGAGGGCAAGGCCAAGCGCATCTACCGCACTGCCGATCCCAGGGTTTATCTTTGCCAATACAAAGACGACGCCACGGCCTTCAACGCCCAAAAGCGGGGATCCATCGCCGGCAAGGGAGAGGTGAATTGCACCGTCTCCAGCCATGTGTTTGCCTACCTGGCGCAGCAAGGGATCCCCAACCATTTCTTGGCCCAAACCGGCCCCACCGAGATGCAGGTGCGAGCCTTGCACATCCTGCCTTTGGAAGTGGTGGTGCGCAACCGCACAGCGGGTAGCCTCTGCCGACGGCTGGGCCTGGAGCAGGGCCTTCCCATCGAGCCGCCGCTGGTGGAGTTCTATTACAAAAACGATGCCCTAGGGGATCCCCTGGTAACCCCCGACCACATCCGCCTATTGCAGTTGGCCACGCCGGAGCAGGTGGAGCGCTTGGGATCCCTGGCTTTGGCCATTAACTCTCATCTGCAGGCCTTTTGGCGGCGCTGTCAGCTGGAGCTGGTGGACTTTAAGCTGGAGTTTGGCCTGGACGAGAAGGGAGAGATCCTGCTAGCCGACGAGATTAGCCCCGATACCTGCCGTCTTTGGGATCGGGAGGGATCCGAGCCGCGAGTGCTGGACAAGGATCTCTTTCGCTTTGATCTGGGGGATCCGGTGGCTGGCTATCAAGAGGTGTTGCAGCGGGTGCTTCAGGCAGTGGGATCCCAATTCCTTCTCTGATACATTTACGCTGAACACTGCTGAACATCACTGTTCAACTATGCAGCAATAGCATTCTGTTTGTTTCCATTCGCGTTAGCGGGACGGAGTCCAAACAGAATGGCGGTATCCCGCAAAGCTTTGAGTAGAATACCCAAAGCGCAGTTTCCGTGTCGTCTTACTACCAATTTTCTGCTTTGCTTTGGCTACCATGTTGGCAGACTCGAAAGTAAACAGAAAGATCAACTGGTAGTAATCTGTACTGAACATATTATACATTATTTTCAGTATAGTTGAGCTTATTATTGACTAGAGTCATGCTCCTAGAGGGAGAGGAGCCAGGGGTGAGGGACTATAATCGCCTCAGCGATCCCACTCCTTTAACGCCCGAGCCTCCTTTCGCTTGTCGGGATCCCGCCATGACCTCTCCCCGCCCCCCCTACCCCGGCGAGCGTTTCCGCCGCCAACTGGCCAACCTGCTGAACACCTGGGTGGAGCAGGGGTTGATCGAACCTGAGCAGCGGGATCGGCTGTGGGAGTACTACCAACTGGATAGCTTGCCCCGAGCGGCCGGCAGCCGTTTTGTCTTGGTGCTGCTGCTGTTTGGCGCAGTTCTGGTGGGCCTAGGGGTGATCTCCTTTGTGGCGGCCAACTGGGCTGCCATTCCCCGCTGGGCAAGAGCCTGGGGGTGCTTGGCCCTCATGGTAGGGCTGCAGGTGGCTGGCTTCCAGGTTTGGCAGCAGGGATCCCGACGGCTGGGCAGCGCCCTGCTGATAGCCGGTGAACTGACCCTGGGAGCCTGTATTGGCCTGATGGCGCAGTGGGTTCAGCTTGGCGGATCCGCGGCAGGCCTGTTTTGGGCCTGGGGGATGGGCGGTTTGGCCATGGCCTACGGCTTGCGTCACAGCCCCAGTGGTGTACTGGCCTGCCTTCTGCTGGGCTTGGGGATGGTAGCCGACTTCGTGGATTGGGGGACTGTCAACTTCCTGATACATTTACGCTGAACACTGCTGAACATCACTGTTCAACTATGCAGCGATAGCATTCTGTTTGTTTCCAACCAGAATGGCGGTATCCCGCAAAGCTTTGAGTAGAATACCCAAAGCGCAGTTTCCGTGTCGTCTTACTACCAATTTTCTGCTTTGCTTTGGCTACCATGTTGGCAGACTCGAAAGTAAACAGAAAGATCAACTGGTAGTAATCCGTACTGAGCATATTATACATTATTTTCAGTATAGTTGAGCTTATTATTGACTAGAGTCATCCTCTATCCTTGGTTGACCCTGGGCCTGCTGGTTCCTCTGGCCTATTGGTGTTGCTCTCGCTGGGTTTTTGCCCTGGCCGTGGTGAACTTTGGCCTGGCGTTGCAAGGGTTAGCCGAGCGTTTGGGCAGCTCTTTCCAAGGTTTAACCCTTTTGCATCTGCTTGGTGTTGCAGTTGTGTGGGGGTTGGGTCTGTGGCACCAACGCCATAAGCCTTGGCTAAGCCGGGTTTTAACTGAAGGAAGGGATCCAGAGCTTCCCGGCGAGCTGGAGCAAGGCTTGGATTTGGCCCCGACAGCCCAGAACTTGGCTCTGCTGGGGCTGGGTGTCCTGCTCTATGTCTGGAGCTTTGTCGGGACGTGGGTCGATCTTTCCGAGGATCCCCTCTGGAACGTTGGGGATCCCTGGGCGAGCTTGTCGGCAGTGGGGTTGCTGCTGCTGGCGGGCTGGGGCTGGTGGCAGGGTTGGCAGGAGAAGGGATCCCAGCCCGTTTCGTCTTGGCTGAAGGATGCTGCTGTTCTGATTTCTCTGGTTGCCTTGGCGCTTTTGCTGGGGATCGGCAGCGCTGTGCCTTTGAACGTGACGGCAGGAGCAGCCTTGGTCCTCTTTGCCCCCTGGATAGTGACCTTGCTGTTGCTGGGGCTGTCAGCAGTGCTCTGCTGGGAAGGGCTACAGCAAGGGCGGCGGGGGCGCTTCTGGCAGGGACTGTTGGGGCTAACCCTGGTGGTGCTGACCCGCTTTTTCGAGTACCCAACCGGCCTGTTGGCCAAGTCGGCGGTGTTGGTGGCCTGTGGGATCGGGGTAATCTGGCTGGGGCTGAAATTTGAGCGGCGGATTTTCTCCCGTCTCTAATTCTTGCCCTTCTAGGAAGCCAAGCCCCGCTACATGATCAAGCAAAGGAAAAAGCTGGAATTGAGCTGGAATTCACAAGAATTTACAAAGTTTAAGGAACCTGCTTGTATTCCCCAATGTCTTTGCTAGTAAATTCTCAGCTTTGGCTTGAGCTGAGAAGGAAGTGGGCATCTCTATCAAGATTTGGAGAATACAAATGAAAGTAGGACTGCGTTTGGGCATTTTAGCCTTGCTACTTACGCCCCTTTGGGAGAGTGGTTTTCTTTCGGGTGTTGCCTTGGCTGAAGATCATCTTTTAGTGGCTCAGGCCCCGGAGCCAGCTAGGCAGCCTATGCCTTCTGTGCCTAGATCGATACCCTCCCTAGTTCCCATAGCTCCGGCAGAATCCTCAGAAACTGTAGATGAGCTATTCCGCCAGGTTCCTTTCCCCCCTTCGCAAAGACCTCTGCCTGGCCTTCCGTGCTCGAGACCCATGGTGTTGCGCTCAGTAACCCTCAGCGCTCCTCCGCCAAACCCTGCTTCCCCCCTGCAATCGGAGCTTCACCCCAACATTTGGACAACTCTCCAGGGCCCTTTCGGGACAGTCAACTGGGGAGAGCGCCAAGCCAATAAACTCTTTGCTCATACCTTCCAATGGAGCCCCCCTTGTAGAATAGGCTGCCGGATGGGAGGCACCCTTACGTTTACCTATCGCAATAACTTGCAGGCAACAAGTAACACAGCTCCTAATGCCGGGAACGACAGGTACTACCTATTCAACGGCGGGACTTCAACTCAAGCGGGGTTTTTGTATACTTTCTCAAGTCCGCCTACCCCAATTCCGCCTGGCCAAACCTTCACCAAAACTCTAACCCTCTCGCCGGCAGAGATTGCCAACAACCGAGTGACCTTAGTAGTTCAAGATGATACGGCGGTTTTGGAAGCTAAGCTAGAGCTTAGATACTGCTGCTGCGAATGCGAATTTCCCATTTGAAGTTGAGTGAAATTTGCCTTAGGGGGGACTTCCGTGCCCCCCTTTTCTTCAACTCCCCCTGGCTGCAGACCTCAAAGCTTACTCAGAAAGGATGGAAAAGCCTAACGGCGGGCCTGGGCAAAAATGGCTTGCAAAATCTCGTCGGCCCCCTGCCGTTTTAGCTTTTCTGCAAGAGCCATCCCCACTGCCTCGGGATCGGCGGTGGATCCCGTCTGAGTATCGCGGATGAGCCGCCGGCCATCCAGGTCGGCCACCATACCGGTTAGGTGCAGCGCCTCCCCTTGGACTTGGCTGTGAACGCCAATGGGCACTTGACACCCTCCTTCCAAAGCCCGCAGGAAAGCTCGCTCTGCCAAGCAGCGGGCTGTGGCCTCCGCATCGGCCAAGGGTCGGATAAGCTCCAGAATCCGCTCATCTCCCTGCCGACACTCGATTCCCAGGGATCCCTGCCCAACCGCGTACAGAGACACGCTGGGATCCAACACCTCGTGGATCCGGTCGGCTTTGCCCAGGCGCTTCAACCCGGCCACTGCCAAAATCAGGCCATCGTACTCTCCCCTCTCCAGCTTAGCCAGGCGGGTGTTGAGGTTGCCCCGCACATCCTTAAAGTGCAAGTGGGGAAAGGCATGGCGCAGTTGGGCCAGTCGCCGCAGCGATGAAGTGCCGATCACCGTCCCCTCTGGCAGGGTGGCCAGTCGGTAATCCCGGAACTTTTCCCCCACCACCAAAGCATCCAGGGGATCCTCCCGCCGCGTGATCGCCCCCAACACCAAGCCCTCCGGCAGGCGGGTGGGTAAGTCTTTAAGGCTGTGTACCGCCAAGTCGCTGCTGCCGTTGAGCAGGCTAACTTCCAATTCCTTGGTAAAAAGACCTTTGTCCCCAATTTTGGCCAGTGCCACATCCAGGATGATGTCTCCCTGGGTGGAGAGAGTGTTGAGCTCCAGAGGTAATCCCGGATGGTGTTCTTGCAACTGACCCATCACCCACTGGGTCTGCACCAAAGCCAACTCGCTTTTTCGAGAGGCAATCCGCACCGGCTTGGTGATCCCAGCAGAGGGCTTGGAAGGGGTCGAGGCCCGTTCGCTCATGGCTGCCGCAAAAAAGAACACTGTCTCTCACGCTAGCCGAATCTGTGCCAGGGCAAGGCGGCGGCCTTTAAGATCCTTAACCAAAATTGCAGTTTCCCGAAATCAAGACTTTACCGCAGGGATCCCAGCCGGTAGGATAAGTAGATGGATTCTCCGGCTCGGCGGGGGAGGATCCGGTCTGTCAAGCTCCTCTTCCCCAACCCCAGAGCTTTTGAGGGGAGCTTTCTACAATGGGCACAAGCCCCTGGTTTGGTTGGTCGTCTGCCTGGATGAGTCTTATGGAAGAAAACAACGTCAGCAACGGCACTCAATTACTGCTCAAACGCAACATTCCCGTTAAGGTGGTGGTCACACCCCTTTGGAAAAAGGAAATGCAGGAGCAATTGGAGCGGCAGATCGAAGCCACCGATGCTCAGATGCAACAGCTGGAGTTTCAGGGCAAGCGGGCTATTGCCGAACTGGAGAAACAGAGCCCCAACCCCAACAGCCCCCAAGTGCTCCAACAGGTGGAAGCGGTGAAAAGCCGCGTGAACGAGCAGAAAATCCGCCTCTTGGATCAGAAAAACCAATTGTTGCAGCAGATCAACCAACTGAGCACCCTGGAGCTTAACCAAGAAGTGCTGCAGGGCAATGTGGAGAGCTTCTTCCGAGTCCAAAAAGGAGACAACCTGATCCAGAAAATGCAGGTCGAGATCCTTCTGGAAGATGGGGTGATCAAAGAGATTCGCGGTAACCCCTAGGCCGCTCACCCCCTTGCCGGAGAAGCGGCAGTCGGGATCCCCAATTTTTCTCGCCTGTAGGTTCTCGAGAACTCCGTTTCGCCAACACAATGGGTGACAATAGGTAACAACCTCTTAACAGCCTTTGGGTTAACGCTCGCACAGGCTGGCGAGGTTGGGTAACATTGCCGCCCGGGGGAGGATTCCCATGTCTGAGTTCGTCTGGTCAGAGCCGGAGCCTCTTGAGGATCTTTATCTTCCCGATTGGCTGCTCACCTCGGCCCAACGCCGCCGTCTCAAGGCTCTGCTGGTCCTGGCCATGGTGTGGGGGTTGGTCAGCCTGATGCATGTGGTGCCGACAGCTCGTTGGATCACCGTTGGTTTGGCCACGTTCATGGTGATCCACATTAGCCGCTTATTTCGCCTGCAACCGGCGACCTCCCTGCCCCCTCTGAGACTTCCTCCTGCCGCTGCGACCCGCCGGGATCCCAGGTCAACAGATAACAGCGATGACCCTAACAACAATGACTCTGTCCTGCCAATGCAACGGGATGGGCAGAGCGGGCTTTCTGAGTTGGGCGGGCTGGCCTTGCCCCGTGTGGCTGTGTTGATCCCGGCCAAGAACGAGAGCGCAGTGCTCCCACGGCTGTTGCACAGCTTGACCCAGCTCCGTTACCCCACCAGCCATCTGGAGCTGTGGGCCATCGACGACAACAGCAGCGATGCCACCCCTGACGTTCTGCGGGAAGCCCAAAAGCGGATCCCCCATCTGCGGGTTTACCGGCGGCAGCCAGGACGAGGGGGGGGTAAGTCCGGTGCCCTCAACGAGGTACTGCCCCTCACCCAAGGGGAGATCATCCTGGTCTGCGATGCCGATGCTGTGGTGCCCTCGGATTTTCTTGCCCGCACTCTGCCCTTGTTTGTTCAAGTGAGCAGCCTGCGCAGCCGTTTCAGCAGACGGACGGTAGGCGCTGTCCAGGTGCGCAAGGCCCTGAGCAACCCCAACGTCAACTTCTGGACTTTGGGGCAGGTGGCGGAAATGGCCTCCGACGCTTATTTTCAGCAGCAGCGCGTGGCCGTGAGGGGCATTGGCGAGCTACGCGGCAATGGCCAACTGGTGCGGCGAGATGTCTTGGAAAAGTGCGGCGGCTGGAACGAGGCCACCCTCACCGACGACTTGGATCTCACCTTTAAGCTGCACCTGGCGGGCGTAGATATCGCCTTTCTGCCAGAGCCGGCCATCGTCGAAGAAGGGGTCACCTCTTGGAAAAGCCTCTGGCACCAGCGCTGCCGCTGGGCAGAAGGGGGCTACCAGCGCTATCTCGACTACTGGCCAGGGATCCTCGGTCGCCGGATGGGGATGGCCAAAACAGTAGATCTCTGGGCCTTCTTTATTTCTCAGTACTTGCTGCCGATGGCCTTGGTTCCCGATACCCTCTGGGTGCTGTTGACGGGCCACTCCTCGGTGCTGCTCCCCTTGAACGCTCTGGTGATGGGCTGCTTGACGGTGGCCTTTTACCGGGGGCTACGCCAAGTGGAAGGTCTGCGCGGACGGCGACTTTGGTGGCACACTGCCCTGGGCTTGGTCTACATGCTCCACTGGCTGCCGGTTATGATCGCCACAACTGCTCGCATGTGTGTACAGCCCAAGCGCCTAAGGTGGGTGAAAACTGTTCATCACGGCGCTTGAGGTCAGCAAGTTGGATCCAATCCTGCTATCCTAGTCAAGCACCTGCTCACGCCCTGCTCGACCATGGCCCGCCTCTACTACGACACCGACGCCAACCTGGAGCCTTTGGCCGATAAAACCGTTGCCATCATCGGCTATGGCAGCCAAGGCCACGCCCACGCCCTCAATTTGCGCGATAGCGGTGTCCAGGTCATCGTTGGCCTTTACCCTGGCAGCCCTTCCTGGCCCAAAGCCGAGCAAGACGGCTTAATGGTCAAAACGGTGGCGGATGCTGCCGCTGCCGCCGATTGGGTAATGGTTTTGCTGCCCGATGAAGTGCAAAAGGCCGTTTTCCAGGGCGAAATCCGTCCCCACCTGCAGCCGGGGAACGTGCTCCTCTTTGCCCACGGCTTCAACATTCACTTCGGGCAGATCCAGCCGCCGGCAGACGTGGATGTCATCATGGTTGCCCCCAAAGGCCCTGGGCACTTGGTGCGGCGCACCTACCAAGCGGGGGAAGGGGTGCCCTGCCTGTTTGCCGTCTATCAAGATGCCTCGGGAATGGCACGGGAGCGGGCCATGGCCTATGCCAAAGCCATCGGTGGCACGCGGGCCGGCATTTTGGAAACCACCTTCCGGGAAGAGACCGAAACCGACCTCTTTGGCGAGCAGGTGGTGCTCTGCGGTGGGCTGACGGCTCTGATCAAAGCGGGGTTTGAAACCTTGGTGGAAGCGGGCTACCAGCCGGAACTGGCCTACTTCGAGTGCCTGCACGAGGTGAAGCTGATCGTGGATCTCATTGTCGAGGGGGGCTTGGAGAAAATGCGCCACAGCATCTCCAACACGGCAGAATACGGCGACTACACCCGTGGCCCCCGCATCATCACGGAGCAAACCCGCGCTGAAATGAAACGGATCCTCGCCGAGATTCAAAGCGGCCAATTTGCCCGTGAATTTGTCTTGGAAAATCAGGCCGGCAAGCCAGGGCTTACTGCGATGCGGCGCCGCGAGGCCGAACACCCCATTGAACAGGTGGGCAGGGAGCTGCGGGCCATGTTTAGCTGGCTAAAGAAATAGGTCGGATATCTGGAGCTGAGGGTAGACCATCTCTGTGCTGGATCTGAAGCTGCTGCGGGATCGCCCTGAACAGGTACGCCAAGCCCTGCAAAACCGCCGGGCCACAGTCGATCTGGATGGGATCCTGCAGTTGGATCGGGAGCGGCGGCAGTTGGAGACCCGCAAGGGATCCCTGCAGGCCGAAAGCAACAGCCTCGGCAAAAAAGTCGGCGAGATCATCCGCCAGGGGGCGGATCCCCAAGGCCCCGAAGTGGCGGCCCTGCGGCAGCGGGGGGTGGATCTCAAGGCCGAGATTGCCCAACTGGAGCAGCAGGAACGGGAGCTGGAAGAGGAGATTCGTGCTCGGCTGCTTACCCTGCCCAATTTGCCCCTGCCCAGCGTGCCGGTTGGCCGAGATGAGACCGACAATGTAGAGGTGCGCCGCTGGGGTGAGGAGCTAAAGCCGGCCCATCCTGTCCTTCCCCATGACGAGATTGCTGAAAAACTGGGGTTGCTGGAGATTGGCCGTGCGGTCAAAGTGGCCCAAAGCCGCTTTGTGGCTATGGTAGGGGCGGGCGCGGCCCTGGAACGGGCTTTGATTGCCATGATGCTGGAGCGCCACGTTGCAGCCGGCTACACCGAGGTGATCCCACCCTTTTTGGTCAACAGCGCCGCTTTGCAGGGGACGGGGCAGTTGCCCAAGTTTGCCGAAGACAGCTTTCGCTGTGCTGACGACGACCTGTGGCTGATCCCGACGGCGGAAGTTCCCCTTACCAATCTGTACCGGGATGAGGTAATCCCTGCGGAGTCCCTCCCTCTTTACTTCTGTGCTTACACCCCTTGTTTTCGCCGTGAGGCGGGCAGCTATGGCCGCGACACCAAGGGGCTGATCCGGTTGCACCAGTTTCAAAAAGTGGAGCTGGTCAAGGTCACTCGCCCAGATCAATCGGAAGCCGAACACGAGAAGCTGGTGCAGGATGCCGAGGCCATCTTACAGATGCTGGAGCTGCCCTACCGGGTGGTGGAGCTGTGTAGCGGCGATTTGGGCTTTGCGGCAGCCCGCTGCTTTGACTTGGAGGTGTGGTTCCCCTCCCAAAATCAATACCGCGAGATCTCCAGTTGCTCCAACTGCTGGGACTTTCAGGCCCGCCGTGCTAACCTGCGCTACAAAGAAGCCGGCCAGAAAGGCACCCAGTTTGTCCACACCCTGAACGGATCTGGCTTGGCGGTGGGGCGCTCTCTGGCTGCCCTGCTGGAAAATCACCAACAGCCGGATGGCTCGATTCGCATTCCCAAGGCGCTGCGTCCCTTTCTCAGCTCCCGGTTTCTCTCGGAAGACGGGATCCTCATTCCTGCTGCCTGAGCTCAAACTCAACCCAGTTTGATTGAGATGCTCCTGCCCAGATAGGCGGGTGTTCCCATCTTTTCTCCGACGACGGAGACGGAGAATTGCAAGCTGTCTCACGGCAGTTTTTTGAAACCTCTGAAATGAACAACCTTGACCTGCCCCCGGCTCTAAAGGGCGAGGATCCCTGACGCCTCAGGGAGACGTCTCACATACAGGTAGTCTTCAAATCCATTTTCCTATTGGGCTATCCTTTCGCTTGGGATTTGCCCTTGAGGCGATCCAACTCAGCTTGCAATTCGGCGATCTTCTGGCGCAGACGGGCCGCTTCCGAAAGTTCGATGGCCGTGCCTGCCTCGCCCTCGGTATCGCTAATGTCATCAATGGTGATCTTGCGGGGGCCGGCAGTTTGTCTGTATTCCCCCTTGCGGTTGGCGTTGGCGGCGATGGCATCCATGTAAGCCCGCGCCTCTTCAGCGGTCATCGCCCCCCGCTCCACCAGCTCGTCCACCAAAGCTTGCGCCTGCTTGCGCAACTCCATCAGACGGATACCCGCTTTGCTGGCCACCTTGGCAGCATTATCCGCCGCCACAGCCGCCAAACCCATGCCGAAGTAAAAGGCTTTTTGAGCCCAGTTGGCGAGGGGATTGTCTGTTTCGGACATAGTGTAATGCGCTGCTAGGGCAAGGAGGAGAGAACCCAGCAGAGAGAAGTAGGGCTGCAAAGAGCGACCCGGGTTGACGCGCCTGCTCTGAGCATCCCGTGGTGCTGCTATCTTCCGATCCTGACACGGTTTGGGCGTCGGAGCTGCACGGACCCAGGTCTTCCAGTAGCCTAGCATTTTTCCCCTCTGCCCTGCTCAGCTTTCTTGGGCAACAGATGGGTTTCTCAGGGGGCTAGGGAGTTTCAGGCGGCTCCAGATAAACAGGGATCCGCTCTACGGCTGTATCGCTGCGCTGCACCTCCTGTTCCTGAACTTGAGGAAGGGTTACCGGCAGGGTAACCGGTTGAGCAACAAAACAACTGGCCACGGGCAGCGCTTGCTCCAGTTCGTCCAGAGGGCGGGGGATCACTGCCACCGCGTGCAATTCCCCAATGCGCTCTGCTTCGTACATGCCGGCATCGATGGCAATGGCCACGTTGGCCACTGTACCGCGGATAATGGCCGTACATAGGCCATCCCCAATGGTCTCGTAGGCCGCCAGTTGGACATCCGCGGTTTTGAGCATGACATCGGCAGCTCCCACCATTGCCGGGAAGCCGCGAGTTTCCAGCAGGCCCACGGCCAAGTTACTGAGGCGGCTGTAGCCGCGGTTTTGTGCCAGTTGAGACAGCTTGCTGCTGATCGGCAGTACCACTTCCAAGTTGGGCAGGGGGCGCGGGATCACCAAACTGGAGATCTCCTCTTGGTCAAACTGGCGGGCCAGCTCAATGCCCTCCTCAATGGCAATGCGCACATCGGCAATTCCCCCCCGCACAATGGCTGTGCAGTAGCCCCCCGAGGTTTTCTCAAAGCCGATCAGCGTCACGCCTGCCGACTTGGTCATAGCGTCGGCAATGCGCACGATGACCGGAAAGCTGCGCGTCTGAATCAGGCCCAGGGAGGTTGACATCGGCATCCTAACTACTCACGCCAGTTTAGCCATTAGAGCCGGCTATCCCCAGAGGAGAGCACCTGTCGATGGGGATAAATCTTGCTCAAGAGGCGATCCAATTCCCAATGGCCAGGGATCCCATTGAGCTTATGGGTTTTGGTCTCTGGGGAGTCGGATTTTTCTTGGTGCCAACGGCGGGTTTGCTTTTCAACATTGGCCACCGGAGAACTGGGTGGGGGAGACGGCTCAGGCGACATCTCTGGAGCCATTTCCACTGCCGCCGGCGAGGGCTCTGCCGGGATGGGCTTGCTGCCGCCCGCCTCCTGGAGATCGAAACCATAGGTGGGATCCCCGAGCAGCGAGCCGGGGGGAATGACTGCTTGGCTGAGCACCGAACAATTCAGCACTGTGGTTTCTGAGCCGATGCAGGCGTTTTTGCCGATGGTGCCCTGCCCGAGCACCAGCACCCCCATTCCCAAGGTTGCTCCCGCCTCCACGATGAGGGATCCCCCACAGGCGTGCAGAACGGATCCCATGCCGATACACGCGCCGCGCCCGATGTGAATTCGACAGCCGGGGTTGGCCCGCAGCAGCACCCCTGCCCCAATCCCCGCCCCGGCTTCCACCTGTACCTCACCACTGACAAAATAGCGAGTTTCGTCGTTCTGGCCAGGCAAGGCGCGGAGCGTCATGGAGTTGGGCAAAGTAGAGGCCAACAAAGTGCTCCTCATCGCTGGGGGGTTGGGCTTGAACCAACAGAGGTCAAAAAAAGCTGGGATCCCTCAAGGGGTTTGGATGATCTGCTCCAGCACTCGCCGTTTGGCCTTGGGATCGATCCCCAGCAGGCGGACGTATTCGCCGCGATGTTCCTCCAGACAGGCTTCCAGAGCTGCCACCACTTGGGGCACTTGGGTGGCCTCGATGGGGCTACAGCTTTGCCAAGAAGAGGTGCGAAAACGGCGCTTGTCCGCATGTTCGGTGCCGATGCGGTAGCCTTGGCTGAGCAACTGCTGCACCTGAGCCACCACCTCGGCATTGAGGCGGGTGCCAGAAGGGGATCCCTTGGGGGCAGAAGCAGGAGCCGCGGCAGCAGCAGCAGATTTTCCGCCAGGGGTTTGGATGATGCGCTCATAGACCCGCCGTTTGCCTTTGGGATCGATCCCCAGCAGGCGCACATATTCTCCCTGGTGCTCCGCCAGGGCAGCCGTCAGCTTAGCCAACACCTCTGGCCCGCGGGTGGCGCGAATGGCCGGCCCACTCTGCCAGGAAGAGGTTTTGAAGCGGCGCTCGTCGGCATATTCGTAGCCGATGCGATAGCCCTGAGCCAGCAGCCGATGCACCTCCTCCTGCACCTCCAGATCCAGGCCGGCACTGCCCCCTGCCGCAGGAGCCGTATCTGCCACCACGCCGGTTCCTGCAGGACTGCTGCTCACCTGGCCTTGCGGGGTTTGAATGACCTTCTCCAGCACCCGCCGTTTGCCTTTGGGATCGATCCCCAACAGGCGCACATATTCTCCCTGGTGCTCTGCTAGGGCAGCCTGAACAGCGGCCAGGATCTCCTGCGGCTGACCGCTCAAATTGCCCAAGGTCTGCCAAGAAGAGGTGCGGTAGCGGCGGGCATCGGCCACCTCCAGGCCAACGCGATACCCCTGCGCCAACAGCGTTCGGATTTCTTCCTCTAGCCCTGAGCCAGACTGAGGGCCGGATGTGCCAGAACTCGGGGCAGCGGCTGCCGAGACGCGGCTGGGCATCCCAGAGACCAGCGCCGGCCCATCGGGGGTTTGGATGATTTGCTCCAGCACCCGCCGTTTAGCCTTGGGATCGATCCCCAGCAGGCGCACATATTCCCCTTGGTGTTCTGCCAGGATGGCCCCCAATGACTGCACCACCTCCGCCTCGTGGGTGCTGGTGATTGGGCTTTCGCTTTGCCAGGAAGAGGTTTTGAAGCGGCGAGCATCGGCATACTCTAGCCCCACGCGATAGCCTTGGGCCAACAGGGCACGAATTTGCTCCACCACCTCCGGCTTGAGAGGGGATCCGCCGCCGTTCCGGCCATTGCCGCGATGGGAAGAATGAGTCATGGGTGCCGTCTCCGTAGCCGTTGAGTTAGAGGTGCGCTGCAGTTCGTTGCGGATGGGAGCGATACAGACGAGGTTTTCGCTGCACTGGTAGCCCTCTCGCAGGGCTTGGTTGATGCCGATCACGTGTTGGGCAAACTTGGCATCGCTATCCTGGACGTCGGGCAGCCGGTCGGCCTCGGCCTGGGTGGTGATGATGGATCCAGAAGGCACGTACTTGCCTGGGGGGATCTCCACATCCTGGATCAGGCAATGCAACATGATGATGCAGCCATCCCCAACCCGAGCGTTGAACACCGTCGAGCGGAAGCCAATAAAGCAGTCGTTGCCCACGTAGGCCGGCCCGTGGATCAGAGCCATGTGGGCAATGGAAGTGTTTCTGCCAATCCAAACGGAGTAGGGTTGGCCGTCTTCTCCTATCACCCGCCCCTGTTCCAGGCCGTGGATGACCACCCCATCCTGAATGTTGGATCTGGCGCCAATGTGGAAGGGGGATCCCTCGTCAGCGCGAATGGAAGTTCCCGGGGCGATCAGCACCTCCGCTTCCACCCGCACATCCCCAATGAGGTTGGAGAAAGAATGCACGTAGGCTGTGGGATCGATCTTGGGCTCCGCCAGTCGGCGAGACCAGGGCGTTGGCGGTGCAGCATAGGTGTGAGCAGGCATAACCGTGAGCCTCTAGAACGCAGTAGGGCGGACAAGGGCAGCAAGAGAGATGAGAAGGGAAGGGATCCCAGCTAGCGTTGATCGCGCTTGTTGTAGAGAGAGCGACCGCCAACGCTGACCGTATCGATGATCGCCATCACCACCGCATCCAGCGGGCGAGTCTGGTTTCCTTGCGGCTGGCGAGCGGCACTGCCTTGGCTAACCAGCACCCACTCGTCAATGCCGGCCCCCACCGGATCGGCAGCCACAGCGTAATCGGGTTGCGGCTGGCCCTCGAGATCGACATACTGCACCAACAAAAACTTCACGCCCGTCAAGCTGGGATCCTTTTGAGTGCTGGTGACGGTGCCCCGCACAATGGCAATACGCATCAGGGACGGGTGAAGGGACGGATGGCATTTACCCCTTCGCGGAACTGAGCCACATCCTCGGTGTAGCGAATGGGCAACACGTACTCCAGGTTCTCGTGGGGACGGGCGATAATGTGCCAAGACAACAACTGGCCGCCGTTCACCCGCTTCACCGAGTCAATGCCGGCAGCCACCGAGGCTTGCACCTCCGAGACATCCCCCCGCACGATCACGGTGACCCGACCGCTGCTGATTTTCTCGTAACCCACCAGGGTAACGCGGGCTGCCTTGACCATGGCGTCGGCAGCTTCTACCACTGCCGGGAAGCCCAGGGTTTCGATCATTCCAACTGCAATAGCCATAGGTACTCCTTACGCTGAAAGTGAAAGTGGGGTGCGAACTTTCTGGGGTGCGAACTTTACTGAAGTGGGGACTAGGTGCGGAACTGCTCTACCGCCTCGGTATAGCGGATGGGCAACACAAACTCCAGGTTCTCGTGGGGACGGGCAATGATGTGGTGGGAGAGAATCTCACCCCCGCTCACCCGCTTGGCAGACTCCAAACCGGCGGCTACCGAAGCTTGCACCTCCGAGACATCCCCCCGCACGATCACCGTGACCCGACCGCTGCCGATTTTTTCGTAACCCACCAGGGTAACGCGGGCCGCCTTGACCATGGCATCGGCAGCTTCCACCACTGCCGGGAACCCGCGGGTCTCGATCATTCCAACTGCAATAGGCATATCAACTCTCCACTTCTGAACACTCAGTTCCTGAACGTTGTCGAACCCAGCAACAAGGCAAATTGATCTCGCTTATTGGGTTCGCTCATGCAATCTCCTTTCGATTTCATCAGAGAGATCCTCTGCCCAAATCTCGATTGACAGCTTTTCCCGGCGACACCTACCCCAGCCACCAGAGACCCCCCTCTGAGGGGAGAAGGCTCTGAGCCACAGACCTCCGACTGAAGTCAGAACAGGTTGTAGGAGCCATCAGGGTTAACCGCAACTGTCACTCAGGCGGGCAAAGCTGCCAACTCTGAGCTAAGTCCACATCTTTCTTGTACAAAATCGATCATACAAAATCGATTAGGACGACTCAGAGAAGGGATCCCCGACTTAACAAAATGATATCCCCACTCAATCCTGGACGAAAATCAATATTTTTAATTAGCACGATAGCTTTTTATTAAGAGAGGCAAAAATGTTGTCAGCTTAAAAATAATTCTTGATATCTTTTCAACTTTTGTCGTTATCGGCGCAGTGAGGGGGGCACTTCCAGGCCGTGGGCTTCCATGAGGTCGGCTTGGCCCATCAGGTGGGCCGGGGATCCCTGGGCCCAGATCCGCCCTTGATCCAACAGGATGACCTGATCGCACACCTCCAAGATCAGCTCCAGATCGTGGGAAGCCAGCAGAAAAGTGTGGGCGGCCTGTTGCAAAAAAACTATCAACCGGCGCCGGGCTCGCAAATCGAGGTTGGCCGTCGGCTCATCGTAGAGCACCAACTGGGGTTTCATCGCCAGGATCCCGGCAATGGCGACCATGCGCTTTTCCCCACCGGAGAGGTGATGGGGGGGACGATCGGCCAAATGGAGGGTGCCGGTCATCTGCAGGGCGGCCTGAACGGCAGCCGCAATCTCCGCCTCAGGACGGGCCAAATTGCGCAGTCCGAAGGCCACATCTTCGGCCACCGATGGGGCAAACAGTTGGTCGTTGGGATCCTGAAACACCAACCCCACCTCAGGGCGAAACTGGCCGGGCCGCAGCGGCTGGCCAAACAAACTCACCTGGCCGGAGCAGGGGGGCAACAGGCCGCAGAGGGTGAGGAACAGGGTAGTTTTGCCCGCGCCATTGGGGCCGATCACCCCCAGATGTTGCCCAACCTCGACCCGTAGATCCAGCCCTTGCAGCACCGGCGGATGACCGGGATAAGCTGTCCACAATTGGTTCACCTCCACCGCCGGCACCGGGTTCATAGCAAAGCTAGGGCATCCGCACGTCTTTCCAGCGCTCCTGGGTGGCCGTGGGGGTAAGTTGCAAGGTGGGCACACTGGGGCTGGTCAGGTCAATCTGGACGATGTCGTCGGGCGTACACTCGCAGTAGCGGCGCAGATCCCGCATTTGGTTGAGGGTCTGAATTTGCAAGGGCAAGCGGTCGGAAATTGGCCCCAGGTAGACGTTGCCCAGCTCAGTATGCAGGGTAATTCCCGCTCCAGATTGCCAATCCACTGCCCTGATCTGAATTTCAGACTGCTGTAAAGCCCTGAGCAACAGCGCCCATTGCTCTGGGGTGTGGTTCTCCCAGCCCAGCAGCTCCAGCTCAGGCCAAGACGCGGGGGAACGGTAGGGATCCGGAGACAGCCAGTTGCCTTGGACATCCACCCAGCCCAGTTGGTTGCCCCATCGCGCGCGCGCCACAGGTTGCCGTTCCCGCACCTGGACGATGACACCCACCGGCAGCAGCCGCCGCTGCACCTGGACGCTTTCGATGGGAGAGGGGCGGGTCGGGGATCCCAGCAAAGCCCTTTCCAAAACAGCCGGTTGCACCTGCCAAATGTTGAGGGGATACTGCAGGGGCAATTGTGCCCGTATCCAGGCGGGATCGACCCAGTGGGCACCCTTTACCTGAATCTGTTCTGGCTGACGAATTTGCCAGTGGGGCTGCCGTAGGCCCAGCACCAGCAGCGCCAAGAGGGTCATCGAACCGGTCAGGCGCCAGGATCCCTGCCAGAATCGGCTGCGCCGTTGCCGACGCAAAAGCTGCCTACGCTGCAGGATTTGTTCACGGTTGGGAGCAGCCAGGAGTGCCATGGATCCCCCTTCACCCCATCACGGGGTATGCAGATGGGGAACATTCCGTGCTTCTACTCAACCCGCCATCTCCTGAACCTGATCCGCCCGCAGCCAAACCGTAGGGGTGGGAACAGCCCCAAACTTAATCTGCAGGTAGTCACCTTTGATATCCACGACTTCTCCGGGGGTCTCGAAAACGTAGTTGGGAATAAAAGGATCGCTTGCCTGCGCTTCTAAGCTACCCTCCAGTTTCTCGCGGATGGCCCGCACCAGGGTGCCTCGCTTAATCGCCATTGCTCCTCCTCAAGTTCAGTCGCGGATTAGTCGGCTCGATAGCAGTTGTATCACGCCTGCCGCTGCCGTGAAGAAGAAAGCTGGGATCCAGCCTCTGGCTCGGCTCTGACAGGGATCAACCTGAGTTTGGCTTATTTGCGTTTTAGGCTGCGGGCCATATTGCGGAAGGTATCCATGTCCGATCCCCCTTGACGGCGTGGGCTTGCTCCGCTGCTGCTTGAAGCGGAGGATCCCTGCTCAGCAGCAGTTTCAGGAGTTTTGGCTTGCTCTGTGGACAACTTAACTTTGCTGAGGGAAGAGACCTGCTCCACCACCTCCACCTTCTCCTTGCTGCCAAAATCTTGGAAGGTGTGCTTCACGATCCTGGGGGTGCGCATATACTCGATGTTGCCAAGGGTTTTGGCTTCATCTGGGTCGAGAAAAAAAGTATTGTCGTTTTTCGCTTTCTTTGGGGTTGGCTTAGCAACAGTTTCCGGTGAGGACGTGGCCGCAGCTTGACCACGCCAGCCGAACAAGCGCTTGAAGATGCCTACCATGGTCGTTTTGCCTGCAATGGGAAGGAAGTTGAGCCGGATCCCTAGGCACTGATATTGGCCACCCGCCCTTGGCAAGGTGAGGGCCAGGCCCGGTCATGAAATAATGTTAAGCCAACTGAGAGCGCCGTGCCCCCTTGGCAGAAGGTTTTCTGGGCCAAGTGCTTGTGGCTGCTCTGACCAGTTTGAGTTCCCCTGCTCTCCGGCCTGCTGGGCGACTGTCCTCACCCCTTTTCCCAAAACGAGAGAGCTGACCTGGGAGGATTAGACCGCCTTACGGAAGCCATCATCCAGGGGATCGTTCAGAACTAGCTCTGTAGACTCCGCACGCAGTTTAATATGACCTGCAGGTTTTTCAGCCCTAAGGCTTTGGACGAACGGGATCCCTGCCCCACAGAAGCTGCATTGCGCATTGCTAAATACAATCACTTTAAGCACACTTTAAGCAGGAAGGAGACTTTTCCGTTGTGTTGCTTCCTAGCTCCTCTCTCCCTATGGGAGAGGGGTTGGGGGTGGTTGCGGAAGCGGCGCAGAGCGTTTGGACGGCACTGCGTAGCAATTAGTAAAGTGTCTTAATCTAACTTGAAATGACTATGTGATGATGTAGTGAATAGAGTTGTCTCAATCCAGCCAGACTAAAATCGTCGGCTTATGCCCAGCTCCTCTCTTCTAGAGAGACCTCAGGTGTGCTGTTCCAGCCAGCAGTGACTATACGGACATACAACGAAATAAGAAGCCCAAAAATCACTCTAGCCCCAGGCAAGCACAAACCATAGTAGCAGCTGTGCCCCTAGAGCGGCCTGCCAAGAAAACCTTGCTACCGAGCTTGTGAGGTGTAGTGCACTTCAACCCTGAGGGGAGCGCCCAGGTTCAAGGCAGTGCCAATACACCGGGCCAAGATTTGAATGTTAAGCCGCTGATCCGTCGATTCTAAACTTGTTGCAAGCCGACTCTTGCTTGGACCAGCTACGGGTGAACGCTGTACGCTCATCTTAACAGACTCCCTATTTTGGTGAGGGCTGAACAACCAACTGACTTTCAGGTGATGTTATTGAGGAATCTCAAAGGAATACCGACCAGCAGCATCCAAGAACCTGCTCTTTGAGATTAGGATGATTTGCCCTTCTTGTGCATCGACAACCCTACGGATTTGTTAGGCAAGACACTCTTGGACTTTAAGGGATCCCACGGAAAAAGAATCTCTACTTTGCGAAACTTTGCGAAGCACTTTTGGGTAGAGATGAGGACGACCCGGAAAACTGGCTCTCGGTTCCCTGCGCACGCTCGCCAACTGCCAAGATGCTCTACCCCAAGTGGCCGGGGATCCAGCCGCATCGGATTGCCTGGCAACAGGGTTGCCGTAGGTTTCTGGAAGAGCTGTGCTGTTTGGCGGGTTCGGTCTGCCGCGGCTCCCTGTAAAGGATGGATGTTGCCGCCCCGCAGTTGGGCATTGCTCTATTCTGGGATGAGCCCTCTTATAATGAGCATTAGGAATTCAACTGTCCCTGCTGCCCATCCGCCTGGCTGGGTGCTCTTCGTAACCTGGAAAGGGGCAACCGAGCCGCAAAGTCTGGGATAACTGCTGTTACGTTTTGAGAGGAATCCATGTCTCTAGTTTTCAACCTGGTGAAGCGTTTGCAGCTCATCCTGCTCAGCCTTGTGGTTGGGGGGGTAGCTGTGGCGCTCTTGTCCAACCCTGCTGCTGCCGAAACCTACATCGTCAAAATGGGATCCGACAAAGCCCAGTTGGTCTACGATCCGCCTTCTCTCACCATCAATCAAGGGGATACCGTCCAGTGGGTGAACAACAAGGTCTACCCCCACAATGTTGTCTTCGACAAGGTGCCCGGTGGAGATGCGGCTCTGGCCGCCAAGCTCTCCCACAAGGCACTGCTCACTGCTCCTAAGCAGGTGGTGGAGTCGGCTTTTGTTGATGTTCCTCCAGGTGAGTACACCTACTACTGCACGCCCCACCGCGGGGCCGGAATGGTCGGCAAGATCATCGTGAACGGCTAAATCCACACCCCAAGTGCTGAACTTCTAGGGATCCCACTTTTGGTTTTGCCTTGCTGGACGGGGATCCCTGGCTTTAGCATAAAAGTTAGCCCTCTCAGGAGTGGGAGGGCTTTTTAGCGAATGAATACGCATTCGACCGGCTTGCCCTGTACTGCGCAAGTGTAGTTCTCAAACGGGTTCTCTATGACCACCAGCGTTAAAGGTTACCTGCTCTTGGCCGTTTCCTGCCTCAGCGCCATTGCTGCTGTTGGCTCAATTTTCGAGTTGGCTTCTGGCGAGCCGGATTTTGGCGTCGGCCCCACCAGCATCATCTTGGTTGTCGCTGCTCCATTGGCTGTTTGGCTGTTTCAGGCTGCGGTTGGAGCGGCACGGGCCGGCAATACGGCCGGAAAGGGGAGCAAAAAGAAAAAGTGAGAAGATGGTGAGAACCCTAGGCAAATGGATATGGAGTCAGCGGGTTTGCTTCAAAGAGACTTCTGACTCCCTCTCGATTTCAGTCAGTTGGTGAAACTCCGGCAAGAGCTCCCGTTTCTGCACGGCTCCGAGCGCCGATTCCAAGCCGGCGGTAGCTAGGGTACAACTGGAGCCAGAACCATTCAGTACGGTCTCGGTAACCTGTCCGTTTTTGTCGATCCGATATTCCACCTTGATGTATTCAGGCATCGGCACTCCGCTTGTTACCGAACAACAACGGGTTCTTCCCCATTCTAGTTCTTGCTTCCTTTTCCTGGGCTAGATCTGGCTGGGCTCTATGGCTTCTGCTCGTCCCCCCTTCCAGGCTGTCAAAAGGGATCCCGGAATCCGGCGAGACCTCGGCTTGGGCGTGGGGGCATTGGTGTGTGTGGTGCTGATCGGCACCCTCTGGTACCACGGGGTGGAGCAGTGGCCTTGGGTGGAAGCTTTTTACATGACCGTTATCACCCTAACCACCGTGGGCTTCATGGAGGTGGGGCCGCTGGGGGAGCGGGGGCGTTTATTTACGGTGGCCTTGATCCTGATGGGGGTCTTGAGCATCGGCTTCATGGTAAATCGCTTTACAGAGGCCCTCATCCAGGGACATTTTCAGGAAGGGATCCGGCAACGGAAATGGAAGAAACAGATGGAAGCGCTGAACAACCACTACATCATTTGCGGTTTCGGGCGCATTGGCCGGCAGGTGGCTCAAGAGTTTCGAGCAGAAGGGGTGCCATTTTTGGTGATCGATCAGTCTGCCGAGGCCATTCAGGTGGCTCAAGAGCTGGGATATGTGGCTCTCCAGGGGGATAGTACTCTAGATGCCACTTTGCTCGAAGCGCGGGTGCAACAGGCGGAGGGGCTGATTGCCGCCCTATCTTCCGATGCCGAGAACCTCTACGTGGTCTTGTCGGCCCGCACCCTGAACCCCCGCATTCGCACCATTGCCCGCGCCAATACGGAGGAGGCTTTGCAAAAACTGCAGCGAGCGGGCGTTGCCCATGCCATTTCTCCTTTCATCACGGGCGGAAAACGCATGGCGGCGGCTGCCTTACGCCCCCGGGTTGTGGACTTTGTGGATGGCATCCTTGTCGGTCGGGATCGCACTTTCTACCTGGAGGAGTACGAGCTGGCAGCCCAGGAATGTCCTTATGTCGGGCAAACCCTACGGAAAGCCGATTTGCGCAACCGATCCGGAGCTTTGGTGGTGGCGATTCGACGGGCGGATGGCCAGTTGATCGGTGGCCCCAGCGGAGAAACCCTGTTGCAGCCGGGGGATCTGCTGCTGTGTATGGGCACTGCAGAGCAGTTGCGCCGGCTTGGACAGTTGCTCTATCCACGCCCGTAGCAGCCCGTTCTCCACCTGGGTAGCCTGGCTCAAATCCGCCTCAGAATACTGGGGCCATGAGAGTCGGTGCCACAGGTTTTCAAAAGTCCGTAGGTCTCGGCCAGCTCTTCGGCTTTCTCCGTCACTTCCGGGCTAGGGATCCAAATCTCCGGGTTTTTGTAGGCGTAGTAGACCTCAAGGCCATCTATTCCCAACTCCGCTGCTGCTGGGACAATTTCCTCTGCAGGCAGGCAATAGCGAAAGGGATGGGCCAACACCGCCAAGCCTCCTGCCGCTTGAATGGCCTGGATCGCGTCGGCGGCGGGCAAGCCGGGAACCTGCTCCCCTTGGGCAAAGGGATCCAGGACACCATCGGTGGGATCGAAGCCGTAGCCGAGAATATGCACTTCACAGCCCAACAGGTTGGCTGTGATCTCGATCCCCGGCCACAGGATGGGGTCGTCGGGACGATCCAGGTGGGCGCGGGCTCGCTCGTAGCCCTTCAAGGTGTGGTGATCGGTGATGGCCAGTCCCTTCAGACCGTGCCGGCGTGCTTGCTCCGCCAGATCCACGGGATCCATCTGCCCATCCGAACAACGAGTGTGTAGGTGAAAGTTGTACTGCAAGGGACAAGAACGAGGGCCAACCCCCTGTAGCACCTGCCGCAACTCCCCAGCAGAAGGCACCACGCAGGGATCCCGTTCCAAGCTGACAACCATAGCCACCCTTGGGTTCTGAAGTTTTATTAAGCATGTCCCCCCATTGTAGCCAGGGGCAAGGGTCAGTGCTATGGGTCAAAGACTAGGTCGTGTTGATCTTATGTTAGGATAGAGAGAATAATTTATAGAGGAAAGAGGATGAAGTTGGTTTTTTTAGATGAAAACAAATGGCAGAAG
>NZ_JBSSAG010000025.1:0-40854 GCF_054058395.1 Thermostichus sp. OS-CIW-26
AAACAGAAAGATCAACTGGTAGTAATCCGTACTGAACATATTATACATTATTTTCAGTATAGTTGAGCTTATTATTGACTAGAGTCATGCTCCAGCAGGATCTGCTCACTCTGGACTTAACCCCGGCGACGGTGGTGAGCTGCTATTTGCTGCCCCGCTCCCACCTGCTGATCCGAGACAAGCT
Organism: Thermostichus sp. OS-CIW-26; assembly: GCF_054058395.1. Classification (NCBI taxonomy): domain Bacteria; kingdom Bacillati; phylum Cyanobacteriota; class Cyanophyceae; order Thermostichales; family Thermostichaceae; genus Thermostichus; species Thermostichus sp. OS-CIW-26. Next base: position 185 of record NZ_JBSSAG010000025.1, read on the forward strand.
GCGCTCCCAGCTTCGGCCCGGCGCTCGTCTGGTCACCCACTCCTTCGACATGGGAGATTGGCTCCCCACCGCCACCACCACCGTATCGGATGTTATCAACACCTACACCATCTATCTCTGGCGAATCTAACCCTGGGGATCCCAGGCCGTCGCTTCCTCAAAAGCAGCAGAGGGCTGGTGCAGCACAATCCGGTTGCCATCGGGATCCCGAAAATCCACCTCCTGTCCGTGAAAGGCTTGTCGCAGAGGGGAAATGGAGATCTGATAAGCTCCCGCCAACCCCTCCAGTGTTGTCAGGGATCCCTGTAAATCTTGCACCTGCAGGCAGAGGCTCACCGCTGCGGCTTGGGCACCACCATCGAGATGATGGCTGCGATAGAGGCCCAGCCGCAACCCTGGCAGACGAAACTCTACGTACACCGGATCCCCCTCTGTCGGGAGCTGGACTTGGGGAGAGATCCCCAAGAGATCCCGATAGAAGCGTTGTAGACGAGGCAAGTCCAGGGTAGCCACGCTAACCAAGGCACCAGAGAGCTGCATCGCAACCGCCAAAAGACCGGGTTGGTCTATCTTAGCTAAACTGCCGAGAAGCCCCGCGCTGTACCCGCAGGGTGAGCGTCGGGAGGATGTCACTCAGCTCCAACACCACGCGAGTCTGGGTGGCGATGTCGGATCCACCGTCTTGCCCTCCGGATCCAGGGCCAATGTGCCCGAGATGTAGAGGGTATTTTGCCCACCTTCACGCCGGGAGAATAGGGGGCGATGGCCGGATAGCCGGCTGGAGCAATGGCAACCTTAGGCACGAGGGATCCCGAATCACAACAGGATTGCACCTTAGCGGCGAATTCGATCTTCCACAGCTGGCTGGGATACAGCTACAGCCGGTTTCTCTGGAGCAGATTCCCGATCTTCGGGGGAGATTCTCTTGCAGAACTAGACTATAGTAGGTACCAAAGCTTGCTGCTTCTTCCCAAGTCAAGACTGGAGCGACTTACCGTGGGGTTCTTCAGCCGATTTTCCCGTGATATGGGCATTGATTTGGGCACTGCCAACACGCTGGTCTACGTGGCCGGGCGAGGCATTGTCCTGCAAGAGCCCTCTGTGGTCGCCATCGACCAAAACACCAAGCAACCCCTGGCTGTGGGGGAAGATGCCAAAAAAATGTTGGGCCGTACCCCCGGCAACATTGTAGCGGTGCGTCCTCTGCGAGATGGGGTGATTGCCGATTTCGACACGGCGGAGATGATGCTAAAACACTTCATCCACCGCGTACACGAGGGCCGGTACCTGATTGCTCCCCGCATTGTGATTGGGATCCCCAGCGGTGTGACCGGGGTGGAGCGACGGGCGGTGATGGAAGCCGCTCTCCAAGCTGGGTCGCGGGAGGTGTATTTGGTGGATGAGCCGGTGGCAGCAGCAATCGGGGCCGGGCTGCCGGTGCAAGAGCCCACTGGGAACATGATCATCGACATTGGCGGCGGCACCACTGAGGTAGCCGTCCTCAGTTTGCAGGGGATCGTGCTGAGCGAGTCGGTGCGGGTAGCGGGAGATGAGCTGAGCGAGGCCATCGCCCAGTACATGAAAAAGGTTCACAACCTCACCATCGGGGAGCGCACCGCTGAAGAGATCAAGATTCGGATTGGCTCCGCCTACCCAATTCAAGAGGAACTGACCATGGAAGTGCGCGGGTTACACCTGCTCTCGGGTTTACCCCGTACCGTCACGGTGAAGAGCACCGAAATTCGCGAGAGCATGGCCGAGCCCCTCTCGGTGATTGTGGAAGCCATTAAGCGCACCCTGGAGCGCACTCCACCGGAATTGGCTGCCGACATCATCGACCGAGGCATCATGCTGGCCGGGGGAGGAGCCTTGCTCAAGGGTCTAGATGCCCTGATCAGCCATGAAACCGGGATCTTGGTTCACATTGCCCCGGATCCCCTCAGTTGTGTGGTGCTCGGTACAGGGCGAGTTTTGGAGGATTTCAAAACCCTAGGTCGAGTGTTGAGCGGCAGCTTCAAGGGCTAGAGGAGTTTCTTCCCATCCCTGATCTAAGGTGTGAGTCGAGTGGGTTGGAGAGGTATTGCTTGAATTGGCTACGCCAATGGTGGAGGCGCCATAGCCTGGGGTTGCTCCTGTCTGCTTTGGCGATGGGGGCAGCGCTGGGCTTGCGCCAAACCCAGGGATCCCTGTTGGTGGAATTGTACAGTTGGATCACTGCTCCAGCCCGTCCGCCTGTGGATCCTGCTGCGGTGCTCAGCCAGGCCGCTAACCGTGAGCTGCAAGCCCTGGTAGCCGAGTTGCAGTACCAAAACCGCGAGCTGAAGCGACTGCTGCAATTTACCGAGCAAATGCCCCAAGCGGGGATCCCAGCAGCCGTGGTGGGTCGCAGCGCCGATCACTGGTGGCAACAGCTCACCCTCAGCCGCGGCAGCCGGCATGGAGTCAGGGTGGGAGATGTAGTCATGGCGCCGGGAGGGTTGATCGGGCGAGTCGAGTCGGTCACGCCCAACACCAGCCGAGTGCTCCTGATCAGCGATCCCACCAGCCGTGTCGGGGTAATGCTGAGTCGCAGCCGACACATGGGCATCCTGAGGGGTACGGGCACCCAGAGTGCCATTTTGGATTTTTTCGACAAGGCCCCCAAAGTAGAGGTGGGGGATGTGGTGGTGACCTCGGGCCTGAGCAGCTTTTACCCAGCCGGGGTTGTGGTGGGAACGGTTCGAGCGGTCAACTTGGATGCCAGCCCTGCCCCTCAAGCCACTGTCGAACTGTCGGCGCCGCTGGGTCTCTTGGAATGGGCCTTGATCTACCGCTATGCTCAACCCTCTGATTCCTAAGCTTAAGTCTCACCTTAACTGGCTGGTGACTGTCCTGTCGGGATTGCTGGCAGCAGTGGCCCCTTGGTGGCGAGGGCCGGGCTTGGAGCTAGCAGGCTTAACCCCAGATTGGCCCTTGATCTGGGTGGTGTGCTGGAGTGTGCGGCGCAAAGCTTGGCAGGGGGCTGTTGCCGGGGTCACCCTGGGTTTTCTGCAAGATGCGCTGACCAGCCCTTGTCCTACCCATGCGCTGGGGCTGGCTGTAGTTGGGATCCTCACCGCCAAGTTGCAAAAACAACGCTACATGCAAGAAGACTTTATCTCGGTGGCCTTGATCGTTTTTGGTATGGTGGTGATCGCCGAAACCTTGATGGCACTGCAATGGATGTGGCTCGTGGCCTCGCAGGGATCCGATGACCTGGATCCAGCAGGAACGCAAACCTTGCTGGATGGATTGGAGAACTCCCTTCGGTTTTTCGGCAACATTGGTGGCGATGGCCCCCGTTCTCTGGAGAGCATCTGGTGGAACCATCAACGCAATGCCCTCACGTCTGCTATTTTAAGTAGCCTCTGGGCACCCGCTTTGTATTGGCCCCTCAGCCGTTGGTGGCAATCTCAAGAGCGGGATCCCAGAGAGATTTAGCCCCTGTTTTATGCCAAATCATCCTATCTTTCGGTTAAAACCCAGGTCACAGCAGAGTATGTCCCTTGCCATTTTTGGCAAGAGAGAACTCTCGAGGCGGTGGGAGCCCATTTGCCGGCTCGCTCCGGCATTCTACTTCTTTTGCATTGGCGCTGCGCTGGTCAGAAAAAGCGACGATCTGGAAAACTTCTCGTCGGGGGGGAGCAATTTTGGCCTAAAATGAACCCCAGGACTGGGATATAAGCCCCATCTTTTTCAGACAGCTTTGGGCTAATGTCGCGCATCTCAATCAAAAAGTCAAAAGCATAGGAAGCGCAGGCGACGTCAAGGCTGACCTTGTGGCAACTGCACTTAGAATTTGACTTAGAGCAATCATTGGGAGGGATCCATGCCGCATACAATTGTCACCGATATCTGTGAAGGTGTGGCCGACTGTGTAGAGGCTTGCCCTGTTGCCTGCATCCACCCCGGCGATACCAAAAATGCCAAAGGCACCGACTACTTTTGGATTGAGTTTTCCACCTGCATCGACTGTGGCATCTGTTTACAGGTTTGCCCCGTAGAGGGCGCTATTCTGCCGGAGGAAAAGCCGCATCTGCAGCGAGTGCCCCGCTAATTCCAGGGAAGCATCCCTGGCCACACGCCGGGATTCAACGAGAATTACAATCATTTCAATTCCAACCAGGACGCTGCACCCACACCTAGAACGTTAGTCGCGTCTTCGCGTCGTCGTGTCAGCGTTGCGGTTCCCGTCAGGGTGCCGTAGGCATAGCAATAGCGTTGCGGAGCAACAATACGCAGAACCGGAAGGCTTTTCAAGGACTCCGTCCCGCTGGCGCGATCAGTAGCCTAGGCGTTTCACCTTAGCCTGAAACAACTATAAGCTTTAGCGCAAGGAAGCCAGAGCAACGACGCCGCTGGTCAGCCAGCTCAGGGCCAAGATCCCCCCCAGGAAAGCCAATGGGATCAGGCCCAGCAGCCGCCACCACTCCAAATCCAGCGCTACAGCTACTGCCCGCACCTGCCAAACCACAAACCACAGCAGAGCTGACAAGCCCAGCAGGGATCCCACCACCCCACCCAACGATTGAGCAGGCCCCAGCAGCAGCCACGGCAAACCGGCAAACCCCGTCAAGCACAGCAGCGCTGAAAAGGAAGGGACAGCCCGACCCAAACAAAAGGCCAGCAATTGCAACAAAGCCGCCAAACCCACCCAGCCCAGGGATCCCATCAGCACCGCCAGCACCATGCTCGGCAGGCTTACCCCAGAGCGGCGAATCGCATCCAGGACGTTGAGCAGCCCCACCACCCCAAAGGCTTGCCAGAGAACAGGCTGTTCCCGCAACGCCCGAAAGGTGCGCTCCGGCAGAAACCAAGCGCCGTAGATGTTGTCTAACCAGGAACCGAGCATGGCCGGCAACAAGTCAAGCTATCTTTCATCCTAGCCCTTATGAGCACTTGACAGGCACATCCCAAAAATGGGGTATGATTGGGAGAGGATTCTGCGGCGTTGGTGACTGCCGTTATGTTTTTGCGATCTATACCCTTCGACAATTAGGATGGGAAGTGGATGTGAGAGCAGTAGGCCAAACTTGATTTGGAAACTATCGACAATCATCCCCGGTATCCTACACTGGATTTTCCAGGTCGAAAACCACGGTAAAACGGCGCAACAGTATCCTCAAAAGAGCCCTCGAAAGGGGGCCTTTTTGTTGTTTGGATATTGTCGGATATTGTCAATGCTGCAGTTAATGGGTATTGCTCTGGCGCTGGGCTCCATCCTTTAGTCGAGCTTCTGGGCACTGGTCTACGTCTTGCTGCAGGGCAGCCAAGTCTGTCTTTCGCTTGCGGGTCTTGACTTTTGTTGTCGTGAGGTCTGCTCGGCTCAGCCAGCGATAAACGGTTGCACAAGTGACATAACTCCCGCACTCATGCTGACGCAAAGCGCTCCGCGCCGCTAAAGCGAGAGAGTGCGAGCTTCAAGGACTCCGTCCCGCTGACGCGAAAAGGACGGGATGCCCCACCGCCCTGTGCTTGATATCTGTAGCAGCTGCTGTTTTTATCATCGTTTATTTCAGCGGTTCTAGGTTCACGGCAGGTTGACAGCAGCTACGGTTTTTGTTGCCGCCGATCTAGTTAGCTTTGCTAACTCTACCTCAAGTTCTGGGGGAAGTTGCGCCTGTGGAGATTCCTCTGCCGGGGTTGAGTCAAAAGCTCAGCTAGGTAAGGGTCGTAGAAGCAGGAAGCAACCGGTTGTTTAGTTCATCCTAGGGGGTGAAATAAACGACCATGAGTTGCAGAACGGTCAACAGGAGAGTTGCTCCCACCATCAAACTCCCCCAAATCCATACAACCTGTCGCAGCAGTCCCAAGCTTTCCCGCACCACTTGCGGGGTCAAGGGGCGAGCTGGGATCCCCAATTTGGGTTTCACCTTCGGGATCCCCTGATAGAAATTGGTTCCCCCCAGTTGGATCTGCAGCCGCCAGGCAAAAGCCGCCTCGCTCCACCCCGAATTGGGGCTGGGATCCGCTTGCGCGTCCTGACGACACCGCTGCCAGAACCCCCAAGGATCCCGGCTGAGCAGGGCCAGGGTGAGCACCGTCAGGCGGCAGGGCAGCCAAGTCAGCCCATCCTCACAGCGGGCCGGCACTGTGCCCAAATGAGTGAAAGGGGGGTGGCGGTAGCCCACCATCGAATCCAGCGTGCTGCTGGCCTTGTAGGCTAGGGCCAAGGGCGCCCCTCCCAAGAAGGCGTAGAACAGAGGGGCAGTTGCTCCGTCGGGAGTATTTTCGGCCACCGTCTCAATCAGCGCCCGCAAAATCTCCGGCTCCGTCAGGTGCTCTGTATCCCGCCCCACGTAGCGGCTGAGACGTTGACGGGCCTCCGGCAGATCCTCTTTTTCCAAGGGATCCAACACCTCCAAGGCGGCAAAGCGCAGGCTGCGCCCTCCCAGACAGCTGGCCATCAGGATCACCTGCACGAGGATCCCTGCCCAGGGATGGATGGCATTGCCGATGGCGACCAGTCCCCAGCCCACGCCGTAGGATCCCCCCACCAGAGCCAGGGTGAGCACTGCCCCGCCCCACCGTTGTGCTCGCGGAGTTGAGCAGTGCTTGAGGATATAGCCTTGTCCCCAGGCAATTACAGCCCCCATCACCCGCACCGGATGAGGCCAACCCCAGGGATCCGCCAGCAGGTAATCCAGTACCAAAGCTGCCGCCAGCACCACCCCGGCAGTTGGTTGGGCCGGGAAAAACAGCGATGACTCCATCCCGCCAGCAGGCTCAAACCACAAATCCACTCTCCTGATCCTGAGCCGCCTGCCAGCTACGAACATCAAAATACAGATCTTCCAAGGTGGTTTCCTCCAGCACCTGCTGCACTTGCCGAGCGATCCGCTTCCACAGGGCTTCCGTCACCCAGTCCAGCCGCTCCGCCGGATGCACGGCTGTGGCGTCAGAACTCTCCACAAGAGGATGCAGGGATTCTCCCACTGCCGCCAAAATGGCGCTGATCGGGATCCGCCGCGGTGCCCGTGCCAGCCGGTAGCCTCCCTGGGCCCCCCGTTGGGAACAAACCAAGCCAGCCTGGCGCAACTCAATCAGCAACTTTTCCAGGTAGGGAGCTGGGATCCCCTGTCGCTGAGCAATGGCCCGCACCGAAGCCATTTGCCCGGAGCCGAGCATCGCCAGATCCAACAAAGCTTTGATGCTATAGGTGGCCCGCGTTGTCAAGCGCACCGGGATCCCTCTCCGCAGCACTTCTCGATCCTGCCATAGGACTCCGTCCCGCTACCGCGAAAGGACTCCGTCCCGCTACCGCGAAAGGCAGATGCTTGGGTATCGGGGCACCGGCCAAGAGAGGTTAATCTGGGGATCCGAGGCGATCTCTAATTGCTCTAATTGGCTATTGTCTGGTTATCGGCAGCTCAGCCTTGGAGCTCGGGATGGAACACCCCACCGCCAGCCTTTATTTGGTGGCTACCCCCATCGGCAACCGCGAAGACATCACCCTGCGGGCGCTGCGGGTTCTGCGCGAGGTGGATTGGGTGGCAGCAGAAGATACTCGCCACTCCGGCCAGCTTCTTAAACATTTTCAAATCTCCGCCCGCCTCATCAGCTATCACGAGCACAACGCTGCCCAACGGATCCCGCAACTCCTGAAGTATCTGTCGGCGGGCCAGTCGGTGGCCCTGATCAGCGATGCCGGCACTCCTGCCATCTCCGATCCGGGAGAAGAGTTGGTGCGCGCCTGCATTCAGGCCGGGATCCCGGTGATCCCTGTGCCGGGGCCGGTAGCTGCTGTTGCCGCCTTGACCGCTTCGGGCCTGCCTACAGGACGATTCGTGTTCGAGGGATTTTTGCCGCTTAAACCCAGTCAGCGACAGGCCCGCCTGCAACAGTTGGCCCAAGAAGAGCGCACCGTCGTTCTCTATGAAGCTCCCCATCGCCTGCGCCAAACTCTGCAGGATCTGCTGGATCACTGCGGCCCAGAGCGGCAGATCGTGCTGGCGCGGGAGCTGACCAAGCTGTATGAGTCCTTCTGGCGGGGATCCCTGGCAGCAGCTCTGGAGCACTGCGCCGCCCAGCCGCCGCGGGGGGAGTTCACCCTCTTGCTTGAGGGATATGTGGGTGCCGTTCCCAGCCCTAACCCTGCCAGAGGCGGGACGGAGTCCTTGAATGGGCGGGGAGACAGTGAATCGGAAGCGGAAATTCGTCAAGAAATGGCCCGATTGCTGGCCGAAGGCCTGTCCCGGTCTGCAGCCAGCCGCCAGTTGGCCCAGCGTCTGCAGGGATCCCCCATCTGGACGCGGCGCCGCCTTTACGATCTATCCTTGCAGCTTGAGCCGCTCTCCAGTTCTGGCGGGACGGAGTCCTTTTCTGAGTACGTCAGCGCTCCACATTGTTTCCAAGACAACAGCGAGACCGAGTCCTGAGGTGTTCGCGTTAGCGGGACGGAGTCCTATGGCACGGATTTTGTTGGTGGACGATGAAGTGGAGTTGGCCGATTCTCTGGCCCAGCAATTGAGGCGAGAGGGCTACACGGTGGACGTCGCCTACACAGGAGGGCGGGCCTGGGAGCTGCTGCAAAAGTCCCCCGCTCTGCCCTACGATCTGCTGGTCTTGGATTGGATGTTGCCGGAGCTCTCTGGGCTTTCCCTCTGCCAGCGGGTACGGCAGGTGGATTGCACCACCCCTATCCTGTTTCTGACGGCCAAAGATACCCTAGACGACCGGGTGGAAGGGCTGGATGCCGGGGCAGATGATTACTTGGTGAAGCCGTTTGAGCTGCGGGAACTGCTGGCGCGGGTGCGAGCCCTCCTGCGGCGGGCCACCGGCCCTGGAGAAGGGATCCCTCGCCTGCAGGTCGGGGATTTGGAGCTGGATCGGGAGAACCAGGTGGCCTACCGGCAGGGGCGGATGATCCACCTCTCCCAAAAAGAGTTTCGCCTGCTGGAGTACTTCATGACCCACCCCGGCCAGTTGCTCACCCACGACCAGATCTACGAGCAGGTGTGGGCCGGAGAGGATCCCCCCAGCAGCAATGTCTTGGCAGCTCAGGTGCGCCTGCTGCGGCGCCGCCTCAGGTTGCCCGGAGCAGCAGAATTGATCCACGCCGTCTACGGCAAGGGCTATCGCTTCGGGCCTGTCGCCGGGGATCCCTAGCAGCCGTCCCACCTGTAGATAAAACCAAGGCTCCCCCGAAAAGAAGGAGCCCTGCCGGGTCTGGGGAGCGCTTTCAGTCAGCAATGCCACCAGGGCGTTCCTCCCTTCAACCCTGGGGAGCCCAGTCGCCGCGCTATCGGCAACTCCCCTCTCCTCCTGTGGGAAAGGGGCTGGGGGTGAGGGCTCACTTGGACTTGAGCTTCTCCGCTTTCTCGATGGCCTCTTCGATGGTGCCCACCAAGTAGAAGGCTTGCTCCGGCAGATCGTCCAGTTCTCCCGACAAAATGCGCTGGAAGCCCTTGATGGTGTCTGCCAGTTTCACGTACTTGCCGGGGGAGCCGGTGAACACCTCCGCCACGAAGAACGGCTGGGACAGGAAACGCTCGATGCGGCGGGCGCGGGCCACCACCAGCTTGTCCTCTTCCGACAGCTCGTCCAGCCCCAGGATGGCGATGATATCTTGCAGCTCTTTGTAGCGCTGCAGCGTTTGCTTCACTGCCCGGGCGGTGTTGTAGTGCTCTTCGCCCACAATGTCCGCCTGCAGGATGGTGGAAGAGGAATCCAGGGGATCCACCGCCGGATAAATACCCTTGGCTGCCAAGCTGCGGGACAATACCACCGTGGAGTCAAGGTGGGCAAAGGTGGTGGCTGGGGCCGGATCCGTCAAGTCGTCAGCAGGCACATACACCGCCTGCACCGAGGTGATGGATCCCTGCTTGGTAGAGGTGATGCGCTCTTGCAGGTTGCCCATTTCGGTAGCCAAGGTGGGCTGGTAACCCACCGCCGAGGGCATGCGGCCCAACAGCGCCGACACTTCCGACCCGGCCTGCACAAAGCGGAAGATATTGTCGATGAACAGCAGCACGTCCTGCTTGTTAACGTCGCGGAAGTACTCTGCCATGGTCAGGGCAGTCAGGCCAACCCGCATGCGGGCACCCGGTGGCTCGTTCATCTGGCCATAGACCAGCGCCACTTTGTCCAGCACACCGGATTCTTTCATCTCGTTGTAGAGGTCATTGCCCTCGCGGGTGCGCTCTCCCACGCCGGCAAACACCGATAGGCCAGAGTGCTCCTCAGCGATGTTGTGGATCAGCTCCTGGATGAGCACTGTCTTGCCGACGCCGGCACCGCCAAACAGGCCCACCTTGCCCCCCTTTTTGAAGGGGGCCAGCAGGTCAATCACCTTGATGCCGGTTTCAAAGGGCTCTGGCTTAATCGTCAAATCGACAAGTGGAGGCGCACTGCGGTGGATGGGGGCAAATTCTTGGGCTTGAACGGGCTCTCCTTGGTCAACCGGCTCTCCCAGCACATTGAAAATGCGCCCCAGGGTGGGCTGCCCGACCGGCACAGTAATCGGAGCGCCCGTATCCACCACCGGCATGCCCCGCACCAGGCCGTCGGTCGAGGACATGGCCACCGCACGCACGCGGTTATCCCCCAAAAGCTGCTGCACCTCAAAGGTGACGTTAACCTTCAGGCCGCTTTCGGTTGTGCCCTCCACCTTGAGGGCATTGTAGATTTCGGGCAGCTTGCCGCTGGGAAACTCGGCGTCGATCACAGGCCCAATGACCTGAGTGATGTAGCCAACATTGGTGGCAGTAGCGGTGGCAGTAACCATGATTGAGGCTCAGCTCCTTGTGTGCTCAGTTATCGACTCAGCAATGCCGGGTGTAAATCATTATCATCATACAAATAAAGGGATCCCAGTTGCTGCCGCACTTTTGCCTGTCCAGCCTATGGGGGATCCCCGGCAGGGAGGGCTTTTCTTCGCTACCCTAGAGCTAGGTTAGAGAGGGGGATCGCCAGCGATGAGCCACTACGGAGGCCGTATTGCACAGCTCAGCTCCGTTAGGTTGGGAGGACGGCGTTCCCGCCCGCGTCGGGGCCGGGCCCTACAACTGGGGATCCTCGGCTTTTTGCTGGGGTTAGGGGTGATGGGGGGAGCTTGGTGGTACAGCATCGGGCCCCGGCAAACCCTTTCCCTGTATTGGCTGACCAGTGCTGACAACTCTATTGACTACGTGCAGCAGGAGCGCAGGGTTCGCGCCTTTGACACTCAAGAAGCCATCCGCCTGGCCTTGGAGGAGCTGATTGCCGGCCCCCGGGATCCCCACCTCACCACGGCCATTCCCCCCCAGACGCGGGTGTTGGATGTGCGGGTGGAGGGCGACGATATTTTCCTCAACTTCTCCCCCGAATTCACGCAAGGGGGGGGATCCACGGCGATGATGAGCCGGATTGCGCAGGTGCTCTACACGGCCACCAGCCAAAACCCCGGCGCGCGGGTGTGGATCTCGGTGGAAGGCCGTGCCCTAGAAGTGCTGGGGGGAGAGGGGCTGATCCTGGATCAACCCCTGACACGGGCCTCGTTTGTGCCCAGCTTTCAGCTGCCAGCGGAGCCGGCAACCCCGAAGGACTCCGCCCCCCTAACGGGGTCGCCAAAGCGTCGCCTAGCGATAACGGCTTCTTGAGACGGAAACCATGAGCTGGTTGCAGCGGGTGGGCAGCAGTTTTCTCCTGACCGGTCAGGTGATTTTGCATCTGATGCGGGGCCGTATCCATCGTCGCAACACCCTGGATCAGCTTGCGGCGGTGGGGCTGGAGTCGCTGCTGATTGTTCTGATTACGGCGGTGGTGATCAGCGGTGTTTTCACCATCCAGTTGGCGCGGGAGTTCATCAACTTTGGCGCTTCCTCCCTAATTGGGGGAGTTTTGGCGATTGCCCTTGCCCGCGAGCTGACGCCGGTGGTGACGGCGGTGATCTTGGCCGGACGGGTGGGATCCGCCTTTGCCGCCGAGCTGGGCACCATGAAAGTCACGGAGCAGATCGACGCTCTGCTGTTGTTACGCACCGATCCGGTGGATTATCTGGTGATCCCGCGGGTGCTGGCTGCGGGGCTGATGCTGCCGGTGCTCACCATCCTCTCCCTGCTGACGGGGCTGGTGGGGGGGATGATCATCTGCGCTTCGGCCTACAACATCTCTCCTGCAGTGTTTCTCAACTCGGCGCAAACCCTTCTGAGCTCCTGGGATTTGCTCGTCTGTTGTTTGAAGGCGATGGTGTTTGGGTCTTTGATCGCCATTGTCGGCTCCAACTGGGGCCTTTCCACCAGCGGGGGAGCCAAGGGGGTGGGTCGCTCCACCACCGATGCAGTGGTTACGGCGCTGCTGGGCGTGTTTGTTACCAACTTCCTTATTTCTTGGCTGTTGTTTCAGGGGCCGGGGAGCGCCCTCAGCCGCGCGTTGTAGCCACTTCTGCTGTCCCGTTAGCGTTGCGGAGCAATAGGGAGAGAGCTAGGATGGGATCCCCTTTCCCTTCAGCGGTGCAGAGCACTTTGCGAGTAGAATTTCAGATTTTCCGACAGTTGCCGCCGGAGCCGCCCCGCTGGCAGTCCTTCTGGCTGGAGACATCCCCTGGCGCCACCATTCTCGATTGCCTCAACCAGATCAAGTGGGAGCAGGATGGCAGCTTGGCCTTCCGCAAAAACTGCCGCAACACCATCTGTGGCAGTTGCGCCATGCGCATCAACGGTAGGGCAGCCTTGGCTTGTGGCCGACATGTGGGCGAAGAGCTGGATCCCCGCAGCTCCCAGCCACAGACCATTCGCATCGGCCCTCTGGGCAACCTGCCCGTTCTGCGGGATCTGGTGGTGGATATGCAGCCCTTCTGGAACGATCTCAGCCGGGTGGATCCCTTTGTCAGCACGGCAGGGCGACGCATCCCGGAGCGAGAGTTTTTACAGCTGCCTGCCGAACGGGAGCATCTCAACGCTGCCGGTGGCTGTATTCTCTGCGGAGCCTGCTATTCCGATTGCAATGCCAAAGAGGTGAACCCAGAGTTTGTCGGCCCCCATGCTCTGGCCAGAGCCAACCGCCTCGTCCAAGACAGCCGCGACAGCCAACGGGAACAACGCCTGCAGGCTCTGGATAGCTTGGCTGGTGTCTGGGGCTGTACCCGCTGCTGGAACTGCAACAGCGTCTGCCCGATGGGCGTGGCACCTCTGGATCAAATCACCGAACTCAAACAGGGGATCCTCTCCCGCCATGCAGACAAGACCGCTGCTCTGCCCACCGACCGTTCCCGCCAGCACGCTGTTCGCGCTATTCGGACGGAGTCCTTGCCCATAGCCATCCGCCACCGCAAGACTCTGGTGCAACTGGTGCGCTCCGGTGGTTGGATAGATGAGCGCCGCTTTGCCCTGCAGGTGGTGGGCCGGGATCCCAAAGGGCTGCTCAGCTTGGTGCCTTTGGGTCTGCGCCTGTTGGCCAGGGGCAAATTTCCCTTTCGCTTCCAGCCCTCTGCAGGGGCGGCGGCGGTACGGCGGCTTATCGACACAGTTAGGCAGGAAGGGATCCCCTCTAGGCTCCAGTTTTGAGGTTGTCTTGGCCGGAAATCAATCTGGCACTCAAAATCCGATCCCCCACTTTGATGTGGCGCAGCACCTCCGTTCCCTCTGTAACGTACCCGAACACGGCATAGCGGCCATCCATGAGGTTTAACCCCGCCGGGGTGAGATCCGGCTCAGCCATAAAGATGAAGAACTGAGAAGAGGCGCTGTTGGGATCGTCGGGATAGCGGGCCATGGCCACCGTCCCTTCGGCGGAAAAGGGCAGAGCCGGTTCCACATCCCACAGGCCCATCTGATCAAAAGTCTGGCCGTAGCGGGGCATCACCTCGCCTTTGGCGCGAATCTCCATGGGGATGGTGCGAACCTTGCCCGTGGCCGGATCCACATAGCCATCGGCAGGGCCAGGGGGATCCCCGGCCTGCGCCAGGAAGAAGGTCTCCACCCGGTCAAAGGTCAGGCCATCGTAGAAGCCCCGCTGCACCAGGTCGGCAAAGTTGCCGGCAGTGATGGGGGCGCTGTAGCCATCTAAGGTGATCACCATGCGCCCAGCGGTGGTGTTTAGCTCCACCTCTGCCCGCCCCAAGAGCTGAGGTTTGTCGGCATACTCAGCAGGCACTGTGTAGGGGAAAGCCCCCACCCAGTTGTTTTCCAGGGATCCCAGGCTGTCCAGCAGGCGGTCGTAGGCAGCGCGGGCCTCTTCTTTACCCTTGGATTTGCGCTCGCTGGCTTGGCCGATCACCCGCAACTGCTCCCGCAGCGCAGCCATCTGTTCAGAGGCTGGGGTCACCCGATCCGGGGGCAAGCTGGCCAGCAGGGAATCTCCATAGCGATCCAAGAGGTGCTCCACCTGGCGCACATCTCCCCGCACCGCTGACCAGCGGTTGTACTTCAGGTCGGTGTCGATTTTGGAGATGGCCTCATCAATTTCCAGCAGCTTCGTTTCCTGAATAGGCAACGCCCGCCGCAAGAGGGTACGGGGATCGGTAATGGCATCCCCCTGGGGCAGAGCCAAGGCCGGGATCCCCCAGAGCGCCACCCCGCAGAGCAGAGCAGCTACGTAGAGGCCAATCCGGCAAAGGGATCCCCATTGCCAAAATCCTTGGGCACGCTGCGTCATGGTTCCTACCGACTGCAAAACCACTCCTGTCTCAGCGTGACATCCCACCGTCACAGGCGGCAAGCGCTGTCAAACCTCGATAGATATCTCCACGACTGGCTCACTCCACCTGGGGGAAAGCCGTTATCGCTACGCAACGCTTTTGCAACCGCGATAGCAAAGACGGAGTTCTCAGAGGGCACGACTACACGGCTCTCCTACCTAGGAACGGTGACCTCGAAACGGATGACACCGGCTGAGCCAGAACTGCCTCCCCCCACATTCACCACCACCACACCGTTGGGGTTGCTGATGCCCCCACAAGCAGGCGGCACGGCCCCACCCGGCGGAATGAAGGCTCCCCCTCCCCCTGTGCTCACCGACAGGCTGCCCGGCACGTACCGCAAACCCGCTGCCAAGGGGTCGCACACCACAAAGGTGGAAGCAGGCGAGTCCAGCAGGAAGTAGATGGCAAACTGCACCCGCGCTCCTGGGCGCACCGGCAGGTTGATGGCCCCCTGCAGGAAGGTGCTGGCTCCGCCTGGCCAAGGGATCCCTGGGTTGTCGTTGGGGTCGGTGGGCTCGTCGAAGAATTCGGGAATGGAGAGGCCATTGAGGGCGCTGATCCGCTTGACCAGTCGGATCCCTTCGCCTGGGGGAGGTGCCGGGCTGGGCGTGGGTGTGGGGGTGGGTGTTGGAGTGGGCGTGGGCGTCGGGGTGGGTGTGGGTGTTGGAGTCGGTGTGGGTGTTGGAGTGGGTGTGGGTGTCGGAGTCGGTGTGGGCGTCGGAGTGAGTGTGGGCGTGGGTGTGGGGGTGGGTGTTGGAGTGGGCGTGGGCGTCGGAGTGAGTGTGGGTGTCGGTGTTGGGGTGGGCGTGGGCGTCGGAGTGAGTGTGGGTGTCGGTGTTGGGGTGGGCGTCGGCGTAGGCGTGGGCGTCGGGGTGGGTGTGGGTGTTGGCGTCGGTGTTGGGGTGGGGGTGGGCGGAGCTTGCTCCTCATATGCTCCTACATCACACCGAACTCCAGCAGGTCGGGAAAAACCCCGCTGATCCTGGTTGACAGGGCTACTGTTCAGGTCGGTACACTGCCCGGCTGGCACAGCGTCGATGGCTACACTGCCTGCCAGAAGGGCATGGGTCTGGGTCGGCCCACCATTGTTGGCCAGTGGCCCAAGGTTCAAAGCTGCTGAGGTCACAGCCGTAAGTCCTGGGCAGCTTCCATCGGTGTCGAGATTCGCCCCGCTGGGGGTGAGAGTGCCAGCGTTGGAACAATTACCTCCGCTTGTACTGTTTGCTACGATTGAGTTTCTGAGGTTGGCTGTGGCGCCGTTGAAAATACCTCCACCTTCTGAAGCTGAGTTCGATGCAATTGTTACAAAGCTTAGACTGCTGGTGCCGAGATTGTAAATGCCACCGCCTTTTGTGCCAGCACTATTTCCTGATAGGGTGCTGTTGGTAATGTTTACTGTACTGCTGCTGGAAACATAGATCCCTCCCCCTTCCTGGTTGACATTGTTGAAGGGGATCTTGCTGGCGTTGTTGAAGGAGATCTCGCTGGCGTTGAGGGTTACCTTGCCGCCGTTGCCGTTGTAAATGCCACCCCCTTTTTCACTAACGTTATTGCCGGAGATCCCTGTTTTGCTGATGTTTGTCGTGCCTAAATTGTAGATGCCGCCCCCTTCCTTGCCAGCACCATTGTTGACAATGCCGGCGTTGGTAACCGTTACCGTGCCGCCGCTGCCGTTGTAGATGCCGCCCCCTTCCTTGCCAGCACCATTGTTGACAATGCCGGCGTTGGTAACCGTTATCGTGCCGCCGCTGCCGTTGTAGATGCCGCCCCCTTTGTCACCAACGCCATTGTTGGAAATGCCAGTGTTGGTAATTGTTACCTTGCCGCCGCTGCCGTTGTAGATGCCACCTCCCTCCTGGTCGGCACCGTTGCCGGAAATGCCCGCTGCGTCAATGGTTACTGTGCCCAGGTTGTAGATGCCGCCCCCTCTTTGGCCAACACCATTGTTGACAATGCCGGCGTTGGTAACCGTTACCGTGCCGCCGCTGCCGTTGTAGATGCCGCCCCCTTCTTTGCCAGCACCATTGTTGGCAATGCCCGCTGCGTCAATGGTTACTGTGCCCAGGTTGTAGATGCCGCCCCCTTTGTCACCAACGCTATTGTTGGAAATGCCAGTGTTGGTAATTGTTACCTTGCCGCCGCTGCCGTTGTAGATGCCGCCTCCCTCCTGGCCGGCACGGTTGTCGGAAATGCCCGCTGCGTCAATGGTTACTGTGCCCAGGTTGTAGATGCCGCCCCCTTCTTTGCCAGCACCATTGTTGACAATGCCGGCGTTGGTAACCGTTACCTTGCCGCCGCCGCCGTTGTAGATGCCGCCTCCCTCCTGGCCGGCACCGTTGTCGGAAATGCCCGCTGCGTCAATGGTTACTGTGCCCAGGTTGTAGATGCCGCCCCCGAAAGAAAAAGCCCCATTATTGGAGATCTGAACATTGGAGACTGCAAGCTGACCGCCGACCTCCACAAAAACACCGCCACCGGCAGTATTTGCAGTATTTGGATTTGGATTTGGAGGATTGGCTCCATCCGCACAGCCACTTTTGATCTCTACACCTTGTAGATTGAGCTTGCCTCCGCTGCTGACATGGAAAATGCGAAACTCGCCTTTGGCTGCACTACCGTCTAGATCGCATGCTATCGAAGTATCTCGCTGGATCGTCGCCCCGTTGCCTTGAATGGTGATGGTGCTGGTAATGTCCAAATCGTCGTTGTCCGCTCCAAAGTCAGTTTGATGTCCCGACCCATCGTCGTCTTTCGACAAGGTATAGGTCCTCCCTTCCAACAGCACAATCGTGTCCGCACCTGAGCCCGCAGGACACCCATCCACTGCTGAATCGGTGTTTGCGGCTATCACGGCCTCCCGCAGAGAGCAGAGGTCATCAGCGGCTATAGCATCCGTTGAGGTGGTGACGTAGATCGTAGTCTGTGCCGGCGAAGGCAATTGCAAACCTGCTGCTGCTATACTCGCCAACAAAGGCAATACGAACCTAGAGCTGTATTTGCCCACACCTTGCCTCTCTGTCAATCAAGATGGCCTAGTAAGAGGATCCACACCTGCTCACCTGCGGCAACAAGCCATAGACAGGGAGAGGGCCTTGGCAATCAGCCACCCTCATATCATGGATCTCCTCTCCCTAAATCTACCGCCGGCTGCAGTGGATTTCCCATTCCACTCCCACTTCCCTTCCGCCAGCCGATAAGGCATGGCCTCACCTCGGGATGAGAGGCTGCTCCCAGTTGAGGAGCAACGGTGGAATGGCTTTTACCTGGGAACAGTGACCTCGAAGCGGACGACACCGGCTGAGCCAGAACTGCCTCCCCCCACATTCACCACCACCACACCGTTGGGGTTGCTGATGCCCCCACAAGCAGGCGGCACGGCCCCACCCGGCGGAATGAAGGCTCCCCCTCCCCCTGTGCTCACCGACAGGCTGCCCGGCACATACTGCAAGCCAGGCGCCAGGGGATCACACACCACAAAGGTGGAAGCGGGCGAGTCCAGCAGGAAGTAGATGGCAAACTGCACCCGCGCTCCTGGGCGCACCGGCAGGTTGATGGCCCCCTGCAGGAAGGTGCTGGCTCCGCCTGGCCAAGGGATCCCTGGGTTGTCGTTGGGGTCGGTGGGCTCGTCGAAGAATTCGGGGATAGGAGTTCCGTTGAGAGCGGTAATCCGCTTGACCAGTCGGATCCCTTCGCCTGGGGGAGGTGCTGGGCTGGGTGTGGGCGTCGGAGTGAGTGTGGGCGTCGGTGTCGGGGTGGGTGTGGGTGTTGGAGTGGGCGTGGGCGTCGGGGTGGGTGTGGGTGTCGGAGGAAGCTAGCTTGCTCTACCCCCAAGAGAACCATTAGCAGGGCTGTGGAAACGGTGCCCAAGCTGCGACTAAAAAAGCAAAGCAATCTTTCCAGTTGACCAGGACGAAATGAAGACGGTTTTGAGGTCAGCATTCAACACTTCTCGGCTCTCTCAGCGCGTTCTCTAAGAACACAAAACCATCTTGACCAAACTTGACTAAAACGAGGCAGCCATCAGTTATCTACCCTCACCGAAACCGTGTTGCTAAAGAGCAACGAGCCCGATACTGAACGAACCACAGCTCTGTTGGTGATGATGGTGGGAAGAGCGGGAGTTTCAGGAGCAGGCACAAATGGAGTCGGCGTAGGTGCCGGCGGTAGGGGTACCGGAATGCGGAGGCGGCAGGGCTGATCCGATTGATTACCTTCTGGGGCATAGCAAACGCGAATGAGATCTTCCACAAAGCGAAGCTGATTAAAACTAAGTTGATCCGCTTGTCGAATAATGTCCGTAATGATTTCCTCCAGGTCTCGGGCTGTTCTGGAAAGAGGTACGCTGACAAACAGAATATTCTCCAGATCCCTAACTTCGGGGGGAGCTAAGTTGGAGAAAGGTACTCTATCCCGCTCCCGCAGCAAGATGCGATAAAGGGCTTCACTCCAAGGGGAAACATCCACAGCAGCACTGAAAACAAATCCCCGCAGGGGTATAGACTGGCCGGACTGACGCCCTTGGCCCAATAGGTTGGACTGAACCGATACCAATTTCCCCGGCGGTTGAATAATCGATCCGGAAAAGGGGATGGTGAACCGCAAGTTGCCCTCCAAGGCAGTGGTTGACAAGGCAGGCAACAAAATGTCCCCTCTTGAGCTTAGGTTGAACAACTCAACCTTATTGCCTCTTGAAAAGAGCGGCCCTCCCGAACAAAGGGCGGCTGTTGAGCCTGAAGGGCAAAGCTGAGCAAAGGGATCCACCACCAACCCCAAAATGGCAGAGGTAGAGCCAGAGCCGGGATCCCTTGGCGGCGACCCCACGGTCGAGGGGCTGCTGGAGGTACCACCACCGCAACCTTTCAGGAAAACCGTTAGGGAACCTGTAAGCACTGCCGCCAGGACAAGCGCAGCCGGTTGCCAAAATCTTCTGGGTATACCGAGTCGTCGAAACATTTGCTTATCGCCTCGCTCTCGATTAGGGATGTTGTCAGCCTGCGGAATGACTCTAGCGGGATCCCACCGTGAGAACAGCGTCGCTGAATGGCGCCACAAAACGGCTGCCTTCTCTCTCAACTCTCAGCTCGCCACTGAGAAGATAAGAACCAGCAGATAGCGGAACATTGCTTTGCACCCTCATTTGCAGGCGGTGCTCCCCAATAGCAGCAGGGAATAAGTTGGCAAAGGGAGCTTCCAGCCCTTCAGAAAACCGTGCCAGCACAAAAGTCCCCTCAGTAGCTGCAGCCAGACGCTGTAACTCCAGAAGATTCAAATCGACCCCCAACCCAACCACATACACGGTGAGTTTTTGTCCTCGCTCTCTGGCCAAAGTTGTCAGCTCCTGAGTAGCTTGGTTGATGGAGCGGGTGCTTTCGTTGTCAATCCCATCGGTGAATACCACCAAGCGGCGGTTGAAACGCTCGGTGGGCCGAAAGTCGCTCAAGAAACGCCCGGCTTCTACCGTGGCATCGTAAAGGGCGGTGTTCCCTCCGGGAACAGCACGCAAAACCCCTCGTCTCAGCAGCTCTCTGTCGCCGGTGAAGTCTTGCAACAGCTGAGCCGTGCGCAGAGGCTGCCCCAGGGCTGTAACGCCAAAGCCTGCTCCCCGGTTGTCAAAGCGCAGAATGGCGCCCAGATCCAGGGGTGCAGGGCGAAATTGATCCAAGAGCCGAAAAACAGCCAGGAAGCGCCGAGATTGGGGATCCAAAACCAGCAAGCTGCCTGAGCCATCCATCAGCACTGCCATGAGCAAAGGCCGCTGAGCCAGATCCGGCGGGGGGTTCTCGATCCGGGTGGGTGTCAGGGTCAAGGTTACCGGCTGCGGGATCCCTAGCAAGTCGGTTACCCGGTTTACCTGCAGGCTGACCTGACTGGCAGAGAGCTGGGTTATTGGTTGGGGTGGATCCCCGCCTTGCAGGAGGGCGATGTTGAACTCCATTTCCCCTTGTGTGCCAGAAAAGGAGCGGGTCAGAGCCCCATTGAACGTCAGGCGAGCTTGGGATCCCACAGCCGACGGCTCAATGCCTGTACCGCCGGAAGAGCCACAGCCGACAAGGCAGCTTCCCACGAGCACCAGGAGAAGCAGCCAACCAGCTTTTTGGCTTTTTACTTGACCGGGCTGTATTTTTACAGCCATTGCAGCTGCCAGTGCAAGCATAGTGGGGTGGCATGAAAGTAGGGAGTTACAATACCACCCAGTAATTCCGAAAGCTACTGTAGCACTTGGTGTAGGCGTAAAGATTTTTACTGCAGTTAGAGGATCTCGAGTTCATCTTTTTTCACAATGCGAGCACAGCGGGTCTCAGCTTTGAGCCTAGTAGGGCGGCTAAAGCCTGTCTGCTCCGAGAATTGCTTCGAGATAAAGACCCCTTTGTTTTGCCACTTGTGGCAAGCGTTCTCGCTGACCAATTGTCAAATAAGCCGGCGCTCTCCTCCGTGGCCTATAGTTCATAGCAGCTCATCAGTGCAGGTGTAAGCTCTAAAAGGATCCCCTGGGTGAGGAGGAGAACTGAACATGGCGGCAAAGCAACTCAAGTTCTATTGGAGCCCCCAACACCAGCTCTTTAGCTGCGATGGCGCCAAGTTGGAGGGGCACGGCTACATCCAAACCAACCCCTCCCATGACCTGGTTCACCTGCTCATTGCCGCCAACGGCAACATGCCCTGGCAGCCGGTGGAAAGCCGCGAGCAAACCTGCTTTGCCGAGTACAACGCGGTAATGCTGGAGCACCTGTTGGTCAACTGCTTCAACGCAGCGGTGCTGGGATCCCTGCCTGCCCAGCAGATCATCCCAGAGGCGCGGAAATTCTTGCGGTGGTTTGTTTCAGAACATTACGCCCCTTTTCCGGTGTCTGAAGAAGAGGCTTTTCGTCGCTTTGCTGCGCACCTGGATATTGAGCGCATTGTGCGTTTGTTCCCCTATTTTTACAGTCTGCGGGCTTGGGAATGCTTCAGCCTCGATTACCGCGCCGAGACCTACGACCTGGAGTTCACCTCCGAGGATGATCCCGTTCGAGAGGCCCCGGAATGGGCGGCGGATCCCAACATTTTGGAGACTCAGGAGCTGGTGCGGCAAAAGCTCTCTGAGGCAGTAGCCGAGGCGGGCTCGATCCGGCCCAAACCGGAGCCCGTTTTCCCGCCAACTTCGTCAGCTTCTCCTCTGTCCGATCCCCCAGCCAAGACCAGGCAGAAAAAAACCGGACTCGGCTTCAAGCCTGCCCGTTGATGGATCCCCTCACCCCTTTCCCACAGGGAGAGGAGAAGACTAATCTGCGCCTTTCACTAGCCGACGAAAGGCCTTTTTGCCCACCTGCAAAATCCGCCCGGCCAGCTCCGAGGCATGGGCAAACTCCAGGTCGGGATCCTCCACCTTTTGCCCATCCAGCCGCACGGCGCCCCCTTGAATCTGCCGACGGGCCTCGGCGGCACTCTTGCACAGGCCACACTCACGCAGGATGTAGCTGAGTTTAACAGGGTAAGACAACCCATCGATGGCAAAGGTGGGGATGGATCCCGTTTCGGCAAGAATACCGTCTAGCACCAGGGCTTGGGCGGTGCGCTGGGCCTCTTCTGCCGCTGCAGGGGAGTGAAACTGGGCCACTAGGGTCTTGGCTAGGAGGATCTGCCGCTGGCGGGGATCCTGCGGCAGCTCGGCAAGGGGCACTGAGGTGAGCAACTCAAAGTAGCGCTCCACCAGGTGATCCGGCACCTTCTCCAGCTTGGAGTACATGGTGAGGGGATCCTCAGTCAGCCCCACGTAGTTGTTTTTGGACTTGGACATTTTCTGGTACCCGTCCAACCCCTCCAAAAGCGGCACCGTCACGCAGAACTGCGGCGCTTGGCCCTTCCAGATTTGCAGATCTCGCCCGGTGAGCAGGTTAAAGCGCTGGTCGGTTCCCCCCAGTTCTACGTCGGCTGCCAGAGCCACCGAGTCGTAGCCCTGCAGGAGGGGATAGAGAAATTCGTGCAGATAAATTGGCGTTCCAGCTCGGTAGCGCTGGGCAAAGTCTTCTTTGGCCAGCATCTGCCCCACCGTCATCTGGGCCTGGAGTTCGATCAGCTCACTGAGAGTCAGGCGGGCCAGCCACTCGCTGTTGCGGCGCACCTCCAGCCGACTGGGGGTCTCAAAATCCAAAATCTTGCCGGCTTGCTCCAGATAGGTGCGGGCGTTTTCCTCCACTTCTGCCGGGGTGAGGCGGGGACGGGCCTCCGATTGGCCAGTGGGATCCCCGACCAGCGCTGTGAAGTCCCCGATGAGCAAAATAGCCACATGGCCCGCATCCTGGAACTGGCGCAACTTGCGCAACACCACTGAATGGCCCAGGTGTAGATCCGGTCGGGTGGGATCGATGCCCAGCTTCACCCGCAGGGGACGATCCGCTTGCGCCAAGCGCTCCGCCAGGGCAGCAGCTCCTCCTGGAAAGATCTCGGCCACCCCCCGCTCAACAATTTGGGCTATCAACGGATCCCGGTACGTTGGCGAAACTGAGGCTGACGATAAACTCAAATCCTGCTCCTCCGGCTGAACCCATGAGCCATTTTAAGCCCACGCAAAAGATGCTCGATTCTCAACTCAAGATCTTCTCCCCCTAGCCCGGTTGGAGTTGTCGATGGGCAGGGTTGGCCATCCTGCTGCCCCAATAGACGCCGCCCTATAATGGGTCTGGCTTGTTGTTGCTTTGCAACACGGACGTGACAGGGTTTTTGACGTGACCTACGGTCGCAGACCATTGGCCCGCCGGGCGAGAAAGCCGGGGTTGGAGCGTGTCTCCAATTCCCCTTTTTCCGGATCGGGGTTTGACGAGCATGCCGACTATACCCCACCCACCCGCCCCTCCCGGATCGCCCAGGTTGCCGGTGTGGTGGGCAATCTGTTGCTGGGATCCCTGCTCTTGGGATCCACGGCGACGGCTGCCGGATTGGTGGGGCTGGCCATTAGCTTCCGCAACTTGCCGGACGTGCATCAATTGCGGGATTACGTGCCCATTGCCACCACCCACATTGTCGATATTCGGGGCGAGCCCATTGCCAACCTACACGGGGAGGCCAACCGGGAAGTGATCTCCCTTGAACAGGTCTCACCGGAAATGAAAAAGGCCTTGCTGGCCATTGAAGACAGCCACTTTTACACCCATCCAGGCATTAATCCGGTCAGCTTGGGCCGGGCGATCCTAGGCAGTGTGGAGGGGGGTATAGGCTCGGCGGGGGGGGGATCCACCCTGACAATGCAGTTGGTCAAGAACCTGTTTTTGAGGCCGGAGCGTACCCTCAGCCGTAAAGTCGCCGAGATCGTGTTGGCGGTGCGTCTAGAGCAAGTCTTCAGCAAAGACGAGATCCTGGAGATGTACCTCAACCAGGTGTACTGGGGGCACAATCTCTACGGCATCCAGGCGGCGGCCCGCAGCTACTTCAACAAGGATGCGTCTGAACTGAACTTGGCTGAAGCGGCGATGTTGGCTGGGATCCTGCCGGCCCCGGAAACCCTCAGCCCCTTTCGCAACCTGGAGGGAGCCAAACGGCGGCAACACCTGGTGCTGGATCGTCTGGTGGAGCTGAAGTGGATTACCCCCGAGGAAGCCCAGGCGGCGCGGGAGCAAAAGCTGACCTTAGGCCGCATTACCTCCTTTCAAAGCAATGCTCCGGCGGTCACCGACGCCATTGAGGCGGAGCTGCGGCGCCGCTATGGGGAACAAGCTCTGATGCAGGGAGGGCTGCGGGTTCAGTCCACCATCGATCTGCGTCTGCAGCGCCTTGCCCAGCGCATTGTCAACGAAGATGGCCCCCGCATTGGGGCAGCTCGTCGTGCCGATCAAATGGCTTTGGCGGCAGTGGATCCCCGTACCGGCTATGTGAAAGCCATTGTGGGCGGGATCAACGCTCAGCGGGGCCAATTTAACCGCGCCACCCAGGCGTTTCGCCAAACGGGATCCACCTTTAAGCCCTATGTGTACTACGCGGCTCTGGCCAGCGGGCGCTATTCACCCGGCAGCATCTTGGAAGATACCCCCGTCACCTATCCCGGCTCGCCACCCTACAGCCCGAAAAACTACGACAACACCTTCTATGGCTCCCTCACCTTTGCTCGGGCTTTGGAGCTCTCCCGCAACGTGCCCACGGTCAAGTTGGCCGATGATGTTGGGATCCGCAACGTCATCGCAGCGGCTCAGGCCACCGGCATCAGTGCCGAGATGTTTCCCAACTTGGCTACAGCTCTGGGCTCGGCCAGCGTCAGCCCCCTGGAGATGGCGGCCAGCTATGCGGTCTTTGCCAATGGCGGATATCGGGTGGAGCCGACCCTCTTGGCCCAGGTGGTGGATCGCAACGGCCAAATCCTCTTCGAGGCCAGGCCTCAGCCGCAGCGGGTTTTGGATCCCTGGGCGGTGGCTACGCTCAACCAAATCCTCAAAGGGGTGGTGACCCAAGGCACCGGGAGGGCAGCTCGTCTGGACGATGGGCGACCTGTAGCCGGCAAAACCGGCACCACCTCTGATTTCCGCGACGCTTGGTTCATCGGCTATGTGCCGCAACTGTCTACCGCCATTTGGATTGGCAACGACAACAACTCCCCCATGCTGCCCGGCACCGCCGGCGGGGCCTTTGTTGCCCCCACCTGGAAGCGCTTTATGACTGAGGCTCTGCAAGGGATCCCACCTCAGGACTTCCCCAGCCCGCATCAATTTCCCCCTCCCCGACCATGACCTACAGCGAGGAGCGGCTGGCGCGCATCGAGCGCACTGTCGAGGCCAACGCTCAGGCCATCGCCCAACTGGCCCGGCAAAACCAAGAGCTGATGCAAACCATTGCCGGCACCGAGGAGCGCATTGCCAGAGCCGAGGAACGCATTGCCAAAGCCGAGGAACGCATTGCCAAAGCCGAGGAACGCATTGCTGGCGCCGAAGAACGTCTGGAGGCCGAGGTCAAACGCTGGGACGAGCGGTTTTTCCAGCTCAGCCGCGATACCCTCAACTTCACCCGCAATGTGGTTACCATTGCCGCCATCACGGCTGTTTTGATCCCCCTGCTCAGGGATGTCGCTCCCCTGCTGATCGAGCTGTTGCGGGAGGGATCCCGTTAGCCCTCTGTAGCTGGGACATCTCGCTTTTCCGACCGCTGGCCAACAAGTGGTTATCGGCAATTGCGCTGAGACAGCCGCGATTCCACCTCTCTGGGGTCGAGCAGGGTTCCAACCGGAATCGAGGTGTCCAAGGGATCCCAGCGCGTACTGATTCTGAGTTACACTAAGACTGCAAAGAAAGGTAACGCCTTTTTCTGGTTATCCTGACCCTTCGCCGCGTTCTTTCTTGCATTCCTTGCACAAGACACAGAGGACAGACGATTATGGCTTTTGAACTCCCGGCTCTGCCCTATCCTGCCGACGCGCTGAAGCCCTACATGTCGGCAGAAACCTTCTCCTACCACCACGGCAAGCACCACGCGGCCTACGTAGCCAACCTGAACAAGCTCATCGAGGGCACCGATCTGGCCAACAAGTCTCTGGAAGAAATCATCAAGGCCACCTTTGGGGATCCCAACAAAGCGGGTATCTTCAACAATGCTGCCCAAGTTTGGAATCACACCTTTTTCTGGGAATCCATGAAGCCAGGCGGGGGAGGTGCGCCTACCGGGCCTATTGCCGACAAGATCAACGCCGACTTTGGCGGCTATGACAAGTTTGCAGAAGCCTTCAAGACGGCAGCCGCCACCCAATTTGGCAGCGGTTGGGCCTGGCTGGTGCTGGACAACGGCACGCTGAAGGTTACCAAAACCCCCAATGCCGAAAACCCCCTGGTTTACGGCCAAACGCCCCTGCTCACTTTGGATGTGTGGGAGCACGCCTACTACCTGGATTACCAAAACCGGCGGCCTGACTTCATCAATGCCTACCTGGAGCACCTGGTGAACTGGGATGCTGCCAATGCCCGGCTGGCTGCCGCCTGACTCTACCTGTTCTGGGATCCTCTGACGGGGGATCCCATCGAAGACTAGCCCTATGTCTCTGTTTGCGAAGGGATCCTTGGGGATCCCTTTTTTGCGCCTAGTCTTTCCCCAAGCGTTCTCGCTCCTCGCGCAACCGCTCCAGAAAGCCGGGGGTAGGGGGTTGGGTTGGAGGGGCTGCAAGGGGAGCAGGAGTTGGAGCAACCCGGTTCATCTGGGGGAACAGGGGTTGGTTGATGGGCTGCGGCGGGAGAGGTTTGGCTGGGACAGGGGCTGGAGAAGGTGGAGCAGGGGGAGGGGGTGTGGGCACTGCAACCGGTCGGGGTGGAGGCACAGCAGGGGCTGGAGGAGGAGGTGACACCTGCTGAGTTGGAGCAGGGGGCTGAGGGGTAGAGGACACTGCCTCTGGAGTTGCCGCTGGCCTGGGTGTGGGCTCGCTTGCGGACTCACCCATTCCCAGATCTGGGGCGGGATCATCCTCAAACACCGGTTTGCCCTCCGGATCCCGTAGCAGCCAGTCCAGCAGAGGTTCAGGAGTGGCTGAGGGATCCCGCTCAGGGTGCTCTGCACCGCCGACTGGAAGGGGGCGTTCGGGGGCAGCAGGCGGTCTTTCGCTGCCTGGGCCCGGATCCAACAGCAGACGCAGGCCCCAGAAGGTGCTCCCCGCAATGACAACAAAAAGGGCTATCCCAGCCCAGAGGGGAAACGGCTTGGCCTCGGGCTCTGCCTGGGTACTGAGCAGGTGTGTGCCCGACTGCCCTGCATCCACCGCCGCCAGGGTGCGCTCGGAGAAGATGGGTGCGGTTGGGGGGGGCGCGAGGGAAGAGCTGGCAGCGCTCTGGGAGTGCAGGGATCCCTCCAATTGGGCGCTGAGAACCTTCATATCTTGGGGCCGCCGGTCGGGATCTTTGGCCAGACAGGAGAGCACCACCTGTTCCAGCTGCAGCGGAATTTCATAGGGCAAATTTGCGCGATTGAAGGGTTGGGGCTGCTGGTAATTGTGGGCCTCGTACCAGCCGGGGAAAGAATCGCTCTTCGGCTGGAGGGGGTGTTGCCCGGTCAACATGCGGTAGAGCACCACGCCAAACGAGTAGATATCCGAGCGGGCATCCAAGGCTTCCCCGCGCAGCTGTTCGGGAGAGGCGTAGCGCACCGTACCCAAAAAGCCGGTGGTCTGGGTGCCGAGGGCAAGGGAAACCTCGCTGAGGAGCTTAGCAATGCCGAAATCCAAGATTTTGACGGTTTCCCCCAGGGTTTCATCTTTCAGGACGAAGAGGTTGCTGGGTTTGATGTCGCGATGGATCACCCCCTTGATGAGATGGCCATCCTGCTCGGTCTCTAGGTTGTGGGCGTAATAGAGACCGGCGCATACTTGGCGGGCCATCCTCACCACCTGTTGAGGCGGCAGCACCGGCTGCTTGAGCATTAGCTCCCCCAAACTGCGCCCCGTCAGGTATTCCATCACCAGGTAAGGTTGGTCGTTCTCTAGGCCATAGTCCAATACCTTGACAATGGCAGGGTGCTCCCCCAGCAGCGTGCTGATGCGAATTTCCTGCTGAAAACGTTTGTGCAACTGGCGTCGGGTGTTGTCATCGCCTGCTAAGTTTTGGTGCAACAGCTTGACCGCCACCGGACGGTTGAACAGGCGCGTATCGACAGCCTTGAACACCTGCCCCATGCCACCTGCTGCAATGCTGTGAACCAGTTGATAGCGCTGGCCGATCACTTTTCCAGGAGCAAGCTGGTTCATGGGCAGCCCAAGAGCATGTACCCTCTGATTCTAATGCGTGTTTCTCGGGGGTTTCTCCCGCCTTTCTCTGGGCACTACTGCCAAGCTGTTTTCACTGCTTAATGTGTCTTAATGTGTCTGATGTACTTACTTTTGAATACTTATTAAACGCCCTGCCAGTAATTGAAGGCCGGACAAAGTCTGTGGGGCATCGAGAGCTACTTGGATCTGGAGGGATCTGATAGACTCATGCGGGCGCTTTGCCGGGTCTGTTCATTAGCTGTCTGTCGGGTGATTTATGCTGGCTAACTGGCTGCAAATTTCGGGGATCCCTCTAGCCATGATTGGCCCTGTTGAGAATCCGGTGCTGGTGTTTTTGATCATCCTGACCATCATGCTGGTGGCTCCCTTGCTGTTTGAGCGGCTGCGCCTGCCGGGGATCATCGGGTTAATCTTGGCTGGGCTGGTGGTGGGGCCCTACGGCTTGGGCATCTTGCGGCGGGACGAGACCATCATCCTGCTGGGCACAGTGGGGCTGTTGTTTCTCATGTTCATGGCGGGGCTGGAGACCAGTCTGGAAGATTTGAAGCTCAATGCCGGGAAGGCCACCCTCTTCGGGGCGCTCACCTTTCTGTTGCCCATGCTCATCGGCACAGCAGCCATGTTGGCCATTGGGTATGGCTTTCTGGCGGCGGTGCTGGTGGCCTCTTGTTTTGCCTCCCATACCCTGATCGGCCTGCCGATCGTCTCCAAGTTGGGCCTGATGCGTCTGCAGACGGTAACGGCTACCTTGGGGGCCACCCTCATCACCAATGTCCTGGCTTTGTTGGTGTTGGCGGTGGTGGTGCGCGCCCATCAAGGGGAGCTGTCGCTGCAATTTTGGCTGACGTTGATCCCTTCCATTGCCCTCTACACGTTTGCCACCCTGTGGGGGGTGCCTAAGCTGGGCAGTTGGTTCTTTCAACGCTTTGGTCACGACGAGGGAGCAGAGTTTACTTTCGTGATCGCCACTTTGTTTGTGGTGGCCTATGGAGCAGGGTTAATTGGCATTGAGCCGGTGGTGGGAGCCTTTCTGGCCGGGACGGCCATCACCCCTATCATCCCGCCTCTCAGCCCCCTGATGAACCGGATTCAGTTTATCGGCAACACCCTGTTTGTGCCTTTCTTCTTGATCTCGGTGGGGATGCTGATCAATCCCGGCATTCTCTTGGGGGAGCCGCGCACGCTGCTGGTGGGCGGAGTGATGATTGCAGCGGAGGTGGTGAGCAAGTTTCTGGCCGCTTGGATCCCGGCCCAATTGTTTGGCTGGCGCTTTGCCAGCACGATGATCATGTTCGGTTTGTCGATGGCTCAGGCGGCGGCTACCCTGGCGGCGATCACGGTGGCTTTTCAGGTGGAGTTGGTGGATGAGCTGACGGTGAACGGCATCATTGCCATGATCCTCGTGACCTGTGTTGCCTCGCCTTGGATTGTGGCCCGCTGGGGAGAGCAAATGCAGCCAGCCGAAGTGGCGGCAGAGTCCACCGAATTGCCCAAGCCGGATTGGGGAGCTCGCGTCTTGGTGCCGGTGGCCAACCCGGATACCGAAAGCAACCTGCTGCAGTTGGCGTTGATTTTGGCCAAAAAAGATGGGGGAACGCTGCTGCCGCTGCATGTTTTGTCTGACCGCGCCGGGATCTCGCCGGCAGCCCTGGCCCGGCAGGAGCAGTTGTTGACCTTTGCAGAAGCTCTGGCCCACAGCGCCGTGACCCGAGTGGAGCCGATTCGGCGGGTGGATGACTCGGTGGAAAAAGGGATCATTCGCTCGGCGGCGGAACGGCAGGCAACCTTGGTGATCCTGGGCTGGAAGGGCTACTCCACCTATGCGGAGAACTTTTTCGGCAGCATCATTGACGCGGTGGTGCGGCAGGTGGGGATCCCAGTCTTGATTACGCGGTTTCCGGTACCCATCGAGACGGCGCGCCGCATCCTCTTGGTTGCACCGGAGCTGGAGGTCTCTCCCGGATCCCTGCAGCAGACCATTGGGCTGGCGCAAACGCTGGCCGGCGAATTGAAAGCAGGTTTGCAGATCCTGCTGGTGCAAACCCGACCTGGGCGGAAAAGCTCCCCAGCCTTGCCGGCAGAAAGCTATGCCCACTTGCCGGTTCAGCGGGTGCAGGGGGGGGTGGTGGCGGAAGCCTTCAAAGCGCTGCAGCCAGGAGATGTGTTGGTATTGGTTCCCAGCGAAACCGGCAACCGGTCGCGTCTGGGCCGAGAGCCGGAGACCATCGCCCGCAACCGACCCAGCCTTCCCATCATCGTGGTGCATTTGCCGCGGGATTCAGCTCATCCCTTGCGCCAAGGAGATGGGGTTCTGGCGGCCGCAGAGCCCACTTGACAGGGATGGCATTGGGGTGTTGTCTGGCGGACTGGAGCTCTTGTCTCAACGACGCCCCGGCTCCCCTGGTAAACTGGGATACCCTAGGTTCGGAGCAGTCGTGAGCCAGAAGGGAGGCCCAGAGCCATAGACTATGTTGATTGAGGAAGTGGGGATGGTACCCTACGGAGCACAGGAGCATGACTCTAGTCAATAATAAGCTCAACTATACTGAAAATGATGTATAATATGTTCAGTACGGATTACTACCAGCTGATCTTTCTGTTTACTTTCGAGTCTGCCAACATGGTAGCCAAAGCAAAGCAGAAAATTGGTAGTAAGACGACACGGAAACTGCGCTTTGGGTATTCTACTCAAAGCTTTGCGGGATACCGCCATTCTGTTTGGACTCCGTCCCGCTAACGCGAATGGAAACAAACAGAATGCTATCGCTGCATAGTTGAACAGTGATGTTCAGCAGTGTTCAGCGTAAATGTATCAGTATGGTTGCCTATTTGCTGGAAGTCGGCTGTGAGGAACTCCCGGCCAGTTTTGTGGATTCGGCCCTAGAGCAGTGGCGAACCGGGATCCCGGCCTCTTTGGCGGAGGCTCATCTGCAAGCGGAGCAGATGCAGCTTTTCGGTACGCCGCGCCGCCTGGCGGTTCTGTTGCAGGGGTTGCCCACCCAGCAGCCGGATCGCACTTTGGAGGTGAAGGGGCCGCCGGTTCAGGTCGCCTACCAAGATGGCCAGCTCACCCCTGCCGGGGAAAAATTTGCCCAAAAACAAGGGGTGGATCCCGGCAGCCTGGAAATCCGGCAAGTGGGCAAGGGCTCCTTTGTGTTTGCGGTGCAGCGGGTGCGAGGCCGGCCAACAGCAGCTGTGCTCCAGGAACTGGCACCCGCCTGGATTACCAACTTGAGTGGTGAACGGCTGATGCGCTGGGCCTGCGGGGATCTGAAGTTTCCGCGCCCCATCCGCTGGCTGGTCTCCCTTTGGGATGATCAGGTGCTGCCTTTGCTGCTGCCGACCCACGAGGACAATTCCATGCCGGGCTTGGTGGCGGGGCGGGTGAGCCGGGGGCACCGCGTTTTGGGATCCCAGCAGGTTGTCCTGGAGCGGGCCGAGAGCTACGTTCAGCAAATGCAAGAGGCGGGGGTCAGCCCCGATCCAACAGCGCGAGAGGCATACATTCAGGCTGAGGTGACCAAGCTGGCCAGGCAAGTGAATGGGGAAGCCCAGATCCCTGCTCCTTTGCTGCGGGAGGTGGTGCACTTGGTGGAGTGGCCGACGGCGGTTTTGGGGCGCTTTGAGCCAGAGTTTTTGCGCTTGCCCCCTGCGGTGATCGAGACGGTGATGATCACTCACCAGCGCTACTTCCCAGTACGGGATGGCCGGGATCCCAGAAAATTGCTGCCCTATTTCATCACCATCTCCAACGGCGACCCCCGGCAATCGGAGCGGATCGGGGCAGGCAACAGCCGTGTGGTGCGGGCGCGCCTGGCGGATGCCCGCTTTTTCTACGAGGAGGATCGGCGGATCCCCTTGGCGCAGCGGGTGGAACGCCTGCAGGCGGTTACTTTTGCCGAAGGGCTGGGCTCCATGCGGGACAAGGTGGAGCGCATCCGCCACATCAGCCGCCTCATTGCCGCTGCCTTGAACTTGGATGCCCAGGAACAAGCGCTGGTGGAGCGCACCGCCCAACTGTGCAAAGCGGATCTAGTTACCCAAATGGTGTACGAATTCCCGGAGCTGCAGGGGATCATGGGGGCCGACTACGCTCGGCAGGATGGGGAACCGGAGGCGGTAGCCGAGGGGATTGAGCAACACTACTGGCCTTTGGGAGCGGGGGACGCTTTGCCCAATTCCTTGACCGGGCGGGTGGTGGGCTGGGCGGATCGCCTGGATACCTTAGTGGGCATGTTTCGCTTGGGGCGGATCCCCAGCGGTTCCTCGGATCGCTTTGCCCTGCGGCGGGCCGCCAACAGCCTGGTGCTGGTTGCCTGGGATGCCGGCTGGACTTTTGACTTCAACTTGCTGTTGCAGAGCGTGGTGCAGGACTATGCCTTTGGCGATGTCCACACCTTGCGAGCCTTGCAGGAGTTTTTGGCCCAACGGATACAGACCCTTTTGCAGGAGGAAAAACGGATTGATTACGACTTGGTCAGGGCTGTGGTGGGGGATCCAGAGTCCGTCAAAACCGAGGATCCCCAGAAGGCCGAGCTCACCTTGCGGGCCCTGGGCAACCTGCCCTTGACTTTGCTGCGGGCGGAGTACCTGCAACACCTGCGGGCCACCGGGGAATTGGCGGATCTCTATCCCACCCTCAATCGCTGTGCCCGCCTGGCAGCCCAAGGGGATTTGGACTACGCCGTGGTGGATCCGGCAGCCGCCGTGGATCCCGGTCAGTTGCAGGAGGCGGCAGAAAGGGAGTTGTACGAGGCTTGCCAGAAAATCTATCGTCTGGGGGTGGAGCCGGCCTTACGGGGAGATTTTGTTCCCTTGGTGGAAGCTCTGCAAGCGGCAGCCCCTCAGGTAGCCCAGTTTTTTGAAGCCGTTCTGGTGATGGATCCGGATCCTGGTCGGCGGGCCAACCGGCTTAATTTGCTGGGGGTATTGCGCAATCAGTCCCGCCTGTTGGGGGACATGGGGGCTGTGGTTATGGCAGGGGAGTCGTCGCCGGAGAAGACCTCCTAGCTGGCCAATCCAGACACGCTTGGAACCCTCACTCCCGGCCCCTCGGGAGCTTGGGAATGGACATGCAACCTATTATCCAAGGAAGCGCAGACATTGCTGCAAAGCCCGCTGCACCGAGCCTAGGTAGCCCTCTCCAAACAGGTTGAGATGGTTGAGCCAGTGGTAGAGCTGGTAGAGGGGCTTGCGGTGGGGATACCCCTCGTCCAAGGGGTAGGCCTGCTGATAAGCCCGATAGAACTCGGCTGGAAAGCCCCCAAACAATTCTGTCATCGCCAGATCCGTCTCTCGATCCCCGTAGTAGGTGGCCGGATCGAAAATCACCGGGGATCCATCGGGCAAGGCCCCGTAGTTGCCGCCCCACAGATCTCCATGCAACAGAGCGGGTTCTGGCCTGTAGTCCTGAAAAAAGGCTTCCAGCTCCGCCATTACCCGTTCGGCTTGGGCCACCCACGTGCCGCGATACCCCTGTTGGCAAGCCAATTTCACCTGGTAGAGCAGCCGCTGTTCCCGATAAAAATCCGGCCAATTCTGCCGCCAACTGTTGATCTGAGGCGTAGAGCCGATGGTGTTGTCGCGCTCCCAGCCGTAGCTGCCGTTGGGGGATAGGGTGCGGTGCAACTGGGCCAACTGGGATCCCAACAAACCCGCAGTGTGCGGACGGGGCGAGGTTAGCTCCAGGTATTCCAGCACCAAGTAGGCCTGCTCTCCTACGGATCCCCAGACAATGGGCTGAGGTACGCGAATGGCCTGGGCAGCCGCCAGGGTTCGCAAGCCCGCAGCTTCCGCTGCAAACATCTCCAGCGCTCTTTCTCCCCCACGGGCCAATTTGACAAAGTAGTCTCTTGCCCCTTCTGCAAGAGGGTTTTGGGAAGCGCAAGAAAACCGATAGGTGGCGTTGATGCTGCCCCCGCCCACAGAACGATACTGCAGGGGCTGGATGGGATCCCCTGTTGCTTCTGAAAGGTGCTGGGCGATGGTCTGCCAAAGAGTTTGCATCAGCAGCAAAAGTCAATTGTCGGAGAAAAACAGGTACTTATGGTCATTTCGGGTAGTCATTTCAGGTTAGGGTGAGACGCCTGAGCCATTGCCTGGGCCATTGAGAAAAGCCCTATGGCCCCGTGCATTCAAAGTTTTAGGTGTGGGCGCAGTCTCCTGGTTTAATTGAAATGACCATAACTCTTTTTTTGTGCTACTTTCACCTTCTCATTCTCAAGAGCACAGTCAATAGCGCGAGGACTCCGTCCCGCTGGCAGGACGGGTTGGACGCCAGACCGGGCTCTATCCTTCAGTCGAGCTTCTGGGTACTGGTCTCCGTCTTGCTGCAGGGCAGCCGAGTCTATCTTGCGCTTGCGGGTCTTGACTGTTGTCGGCCTCAGGTCTTCTCGGTTCAGCCAGCGATAAACTGTTGCACGACTAACCTTGTTCATCCGTGCAACTGCTCCCTTCCTGGACATACCCTATGACTCTCTCTCAGGTCTAAGCTTCCTCCTGAGGTCTACCTCCATGCCTTCTTAGCTGCAGGGCCGTCTCATTCTTAAATGAATTGACCCTGTTCCTAACCTGTGGGGCTCTGGGGTCTTGAGCTTCCGCCTCCTATGGGGAAAGTGGGGGGAGAGCTGTATCTCAAATTAAGTTCGAATTGAGGTCAGCATTAGCAGCGGAGAGGCTCAGAAATGGCCACCACATCCTGCAGAAACTGATCCTGTTGCTGGCGCAAAATGCCCAGGTCAGGACCTTGGTTGAGCAGGACAAAGTGGATGCCATTCGGCAGCTGCCCCATCGTCATCAGCCGATCCGCAGCGGATCCCACCTGAGCAGCCGTGCCTGGGGGCAAGGTGCGCGCCCGCAGGGTGCTGTGGCCAGTGCCCGCTCTGGGCAAGATCCGAGTCGGATCCCCATCTGTGAAATCTACCAGGTGTTCCCAGAGATGAGCTAGGGCGCGGGGGGAAAGGTACAGCGCTCGCCCTCTTTGCCCCAGGCGAATGTCTTGCTCGGCGGGGGCCATTTGGGAATCCAGGCGGGAAATGGGCTGAGCCACCAACCGCTGCCGCAGGTACTCCAGCAGGGCTGTTTCGCCCCCCAGTTCCGCCAACAGGGCTTCTGCCATGGCTCGGTCGTTGCTGCCATTGAGGATCTGCAACAGGGATCCCAGCCGTAGCGAGGTGTAGCTGGCCAGGCAGTGGGCGTCCGCGGGGAGGGCTGTTAGGACTGACACCGAGCCGCGAATGACAACCGGATGGGGTTGTTGAGTATTGCTGAGGAGTTCTGCCAAACGCTGAGCGCCGCCCAAAGGATCGGGTTGGCCCAGCAAACGGAAGGGGGGCAACACCTTCACATCCCCGTCGATCTGGCGAATGTTGAGGCTATGCAAATGGCGGGCCAGCTCTGCCACATTCGCTTCCGTGAAATAGGGATCCCCGCCACCCACCAGGATCAAATCTCCCGTCAAGCGATGGCCCAACCGATGGCCTGTGGTGTAGAAGCGGGTCTCAAAGCGATGCTCGTAACCCCAAGTCTCCAGGGCCATCAAGCTGATGGCCAACTGATCCAAGGCTCCCACCGGCAAAGGTCGATCCAGCCCATGCTCCGCCAACAGCTCCCCTTCCGGCGTCCAGAGCAGGATCCCCTGTTGAGAGAGCGCTCCCCCTTGGGCCGCCAATCCTTGCAAAAAGCCGGACAAGACCGAAGCGTAAGGAGAATCTTCCCACTGCGGCGATTGGGCGCGGGGCCACCAAGGGGGAAGGCCCGGCGTCCCACTTGGGGAAGGCAGCGGCGGCGGTGGAGTGGGGATGGGGGGGAAGGGATTCTGAGTCAATGTGGGAGACTCGACTTCAGCACCTGTGGGGTTGCTCCAGCAGGCCCCCAAGGCCAAAGCACCAGCTAACGGGATCCCTGCCCAGAGGAGACGACGATGGGGGCGCAACCCCTGTGGGATAAGCGGCATGATGACCTCACAAAGACACTTGCAAAGGACAACGGGCTGGCAAAAGACTTGACGCTACTCTAGTGCCATCCGAACTGCCTTGGCAAATCTCTGTGCCAGCCTTTTCCAGCGTTATCGACTCCGGCCAAGGCAAGCCCATCTTTTGCTTGTCAGGGATCCCAGTCGGCTGTAGCCTGATGCGAAGCCAGAAAATGCTGTGTTGCCTGATGGATATCCTTTGCAACGGCAATGGCTGCAGATCGTCCGTTGGCTGTGCAAGGGCTAGGCTGTACTGGAGAGGGTGGGAGATGGCTCATACACTCGTGCAGAACGGATCGCAAGCTCCTTCTCTCCTGAGTAAAAGATAAAATAGGGCGATTTAGACTCCGAGCATTCCAGGCCGCCGATGGGAAACAGTCAAACCGGGGAGATGGTTCAATCGGAAAAGCAGGCTTTCCTAGAACGGTGGAATGACATTCTCGCCCCCAACTCCCTGGGCTACCGCATTCGGCTGTTGTCTCAATTGGTGCGGCGGAAGTTCCAGTCCTATTTAGAGCCTTTTGGCCTAACCATCTCCCATTGGGTGGTGCTCTGCTGCCTTTGGGAAGAAGACGGGATCCCTACTTCCACTATTTGTGAGCGCTTGCAGCAGTTGGGGGGCACCATGACCGGGGTGTTGGATGGCATGGAAAAACGGGAGCTGATCCGGCGGCAGCGAGATCCTGAGGATCGGCGGATTTGGCGGGTCTACCTCACACCTGCGGGGGAGGAGCTGAAAGACGTTTTACCCCCTCTGATTTGGCAGTTGCGGGAGCAAACCTACGGCTGTCTCAGCCCAGAAGAACAGGCAACCCTCTCGCGGTTGGTGGATCGGCTGATCGCCCATCTGTCAGCTAGAAATCGCAGGAGCCCCGCACTGTACCCGTAGGGTCACTGCCGGAAGGAATGCGCTTTGATGAAGTACAATGAACTTATGAGCCAAGTCCTGACCATATCCTGTAAGCTCAAGGCGTTCCCGTCACAAGCCGCCAAATTGGACGCGACGATGGATGTCTTTGTGCAGGCATTGAACTGGGTCAACCAGAACACGCCGGAGAAGATCGTCAACGCGGTCAAGCTGCAATCCCTTTGCTACTACGAGATTCGAGCCCGGTTTGGCTTGTCCAGTAACTTGGCTCAACAGGTGTGCAGACGGGTAGCGGGTTCCCGCAAAGTGGCTAAGCAGAAAAAGCGTCCCGTCAAGGAGTTTAAGAGCGGCTTTGTTACCTACGACGCTCGCATCTTTTCGTTCCGTCAAAAAGACTGGACGGTGTCGCTCACCACGGTGGAAGGGAGAGAACGCTTTGAACTGGCCATTGGCAACTACCAGCGTGGGATGCTGGCTGGTTCTAACCCC
This sequence comes from Thermostichus sp. OS-CIW-26, assembly GCF_054058395.1. Lineage (NCBI taxonomy): Bacteria > Bacillati > Cyanobacteriota > Cyanophyceae > Thermostichales > Thermostichaceae > Thermostichus > Thermostichus sp. OS-CIW-26. Next base: position 37,854 of record NZ_JBSSAG010000025.1, read on the forward strand.
AAATCGGCCACCCTAGTCCAGCGGAAGGACGGCTCCTACTACATCCAGATTTGCGTAGAGAAAAAACCACCCAAGCAACAAGATACCGACAAGGTGATCGGGGTGGACTTGGGAAGGACGGATATTGCCCATACGTCAGAGGGGGACAACTGGAATGGACAGCAGTTGAACAAAGTCCGAGACCACTACTCCCGACTGAGGGCGGCACTCCAACGCAAAGCCAGTAAGGGCACACGCAGTTCGCGGCGCAGATGCAGAGAACTGTTGCAACGGCTGTCTGGCAAGGAGAGACGCTTTCAAACGTGGGTCAATCATCGCATCTCCAAAGCTATTGTCTCCAGGGCAAAAGCTACCAACAGCGCTATCGCTCTGGAAGACCTGACAGGGATCCGGAAAAGAGTCAATCAACAACCCCGCAGCAAAGCCGAGCGGCGCAGGGCCAACAGTTGGGCGTTCTACCAACTACGTCAATTTCTGGAATACAAGGCGAGGGTTGCAGGGGTTTCTCTGATTCTTGTTCCGCCTGCTTACACGTCGCAGACCTGCCACCGGTGTTTGCACATCCATCCCGACCCTGCGCAATCCTATCGCAGTGGCAAGTCGTTCAAGTGTGGGCACTGTGGATGGGAAGGGGATGCGGATTTGAATGGTGCGAATATGATTGCGCTCTTGGGGGCTGCTGTAAACCAGCCTAGAGGTTCGGGCTTGTTTTGTTCTCTGGTAGAGCAGAGCAGGCTCAGGGCTACTGAAAGCCCGCTCCGTACCGCTTAGCGGTCGGAGCCGGGTAGTTTACTGGATCCAGATGCGGCTGTGCTGGCGGAGCCAAGTCAATAGTCTTTATCTTGAGAGCGCCTTTGGGGGAGGGCGGAGCTTTGTCTGGAGATTTGCTGATCCGAAATGCTGAGCTGCTGGTGCCGGAAGGGGATCCCTGGCGGGGGGATGTGCTGGTGCGGGAGGGGCGCATTGCCCAAATCGGCCAAAACCTCTCGCCAGAAGGGGTGGCCAAGGTCATCGACGCCGAGGGCCATACCTTGATGCCGGGGGTGATCGATCCGCAAGTTCACTTCCGCGAGCCGGGCCGAGAGCACAAAGAAGACCTGCAGACGGGATCCTGGGCCTGTGCCCGGGGCGGGGTGACCAGCTTTTTGGAGATGCCCAACACCGACCCGCTGACGATTGACCAAGCGACGCTGGATGACAAGTTGGCCCGTGCAGGCAGCAAGTGTGTGGTCAATTACGGCTTTTTCATCGGGGCCACTGCCGATAACTTAGAAGAGTTGCAAACGGTGCAGGGAGCCTGTGGCATCAAAATCTTCATGGGATCCATGCATGGGCCCCTGTTGGTGGATGATCAGGCGGCGCTGGAGCGGATTTTCGGGGAAACGGATCCCAACTTTTTAATTGCCGTCCATGCCGAAGATCTGTCTCGCATCACAGCTCGTAAGGCCCTGTTCGCCGGACGCACAGATGTAGCCGTTCACTCGCAAATTCAGGACGAGGAATCGGCCCTGATCGCCTCACGGCGGGCTTTGGACTTGGCCACCCGCTACCGCCATCGCCTACACATTTTGCACCTTTCCACCGGCCTAGAGGTGGAACTGCTGCGCCAGCACAAGCCGGCCTGGGTGACGGCAGAGGTGACCCCCCAACACCTACTGCTCAGCACCGCCGATTACGCCCGGCTGGGATCCCTGGCCCAGATGAACCCCCCCCTGCGGGATCCCGCTAACCTGGCCCAACTGTGGCAGGGGCTGCAGGACGGGATCCTGGATTGCATTGCCACCGACCATGCCCCTCATACTTTGGAAGAAAAGGCTCAGCCCTATCCCCACTCCCCTTCCGGTATGCCCGGCGTGGAAACCGCTTTGCCTCTGATGTTGACGGCAGCCCAGCAGGGGCGTTGTACGCTGGCGCAGGTGGTGCGGTGGATGTGTGAGGCGCCGGCCCGCCTCTACGGGATCCCCAACAAAGGGCGGCTGCAGGTGGGCTACGACGCCGACCTGGTGCTGGTGGATCGCCACACACCCAAACCGGTGCGGCGGGAAGAGCTGCTGACCAAATGCGGCTGGAGTCCCTTCGAGGGCTGGGAATTGGTGGGCTGGCCCCTAGTCACGATCGTGGGCGGACAGATTGCCTTTCAAAACGGCCAGGTGGATCCCTCGGTGCGGGGAAAGGCTCTTCAGTTTCAGCGCTAGCCAGGGATCCCTGCTATCCCGCAAGGGCTTCCGATAGCAGCAGGACAGAAGTGGCGCAGTAGCCTATCCTAGCTTCCCTCTCCCTTTGTGGGAGAGAAGCCAGGCCTGAGGGCGGGATGGCGCAAAAGCCTCAGGAACGGTCTCAGGCTGGTTTGCCGATCACCACACACCTCGGCCTGCTGGGTCCGGCAACTCTGGCCCAGAAACTCGTGTTACTCTGAAAATGATAATTACTGATAATCAAAATTGAAAACGGCAAGGGGGCCTCATGAAAGTTGCCTACGTGTTCACTCACCCTCGCTGCGGCACCTATAAGTTGGGCCAGATGATCCTGCCCCAGCTAGAAGCAGGGGTGCATGGAGCGCAGGTGGTGGGCATGTTCTTTTTCGACGACAACTGCTTTGTTTTGCGGCAGGGGGATCCCATCGGCGAGCGCCTAGCCAAGATTGCCGAAGCGCAAAACATTTTTCTGATGATGTGCGACATGTGCGCCCTGGAGCGCAACCTGGCGGAAGGGGAACCCAAGTGGTGCGACGCCCAGGGACGTGGGTGCAAGGAGCCGGGCTACTGCGTTCCTAAAAACGTGGTCAAAGGCGTGCAGGTGGGCTGCTTCCCCGACCTCTACGAGGCCTTGAAAGACAACCCACCTGACCAAGTGATTACGCTTTGACGGAAGGACCCCGACTTAGCTGACGGCCACAGCCGCCGGCGGCTCTTGGCTGGGCTGAGAGCCGATCTTGCGGAAGATCAACCGCTCGTTGGCTACATCCACCAAAATGCGGTCGCCGGGCAGGAACTCGTTTTCC
>NZ_JBSSAG010000026.1:0-40340 GCF_054058395.1 Thermostichus sp. OS-CIW-26
CCGGTGTTTGCACATCCATCCCGACCCTGCGCAATCCTATCGCAGTGGTAAGTCGTTCAAGTGTGGGCACTGTGGATGGGAAGGAGATGCGGACTGGAATGGTGCAAACGTAATTGCGCTCTTGGGGGCTGCCGTAAACCAGCCTAGAGGTCCGGGCTTGTTTTGTTCTCTGGTAGAGCAGAGCAGGCCCAGGGCTACTGAAAGCCCGCTCCGTACCGCTTAGCGGTCGGAGCCGGGTAGTTTACAGTAGCTACAGAGGAATAGCTACAGAAGCCGATCCCGCATTCGTCCACAGAGGGTACCCCTACACCTGCAGCGGTTCCCTGGGACAAGCGGGCAGTTGCCAGCACATCTCCAGCCAGCTTTTTAGCTCCTCAGGTTGGCCCATGAGGCTCATTTCCACCAGCAGAATGGCGGCTCGGTCGGCGGCTCCTTTGGATCCCAGACGAATCAAGGCAGACAGGCTTTCTTCCCGCCAGCAGACGGATACCCCCTGCCGGATCAAGGCCCGGGCGGCAACGGGGATGCACGAGAGTGGCACTTGGATGTCCCGCCGCTCGTAATCGGGAATGGACAGCATGAACGGCAACCCAAATCTTTATTATGTCTTAATCTTCTTCCCTTTTCGCCTGTCCGTCACGGGTCTTTGCAAAGTATGAAGTGATCTTTTGTAAACTTTGTAGAGAACTCGACATCGTTGCGAATAGTGGGAGAGAAAGACAGGGATCCCTGTAGAAAACTTAAAAGATAGCGGCGATTTCTCGGCCTCATTTCCCCATAGCCGCGAAAATGATCACCGGCTCAGGAGATGGGGAGATGCGGGCAGAAGGTTGGGAGAGGCGGGTTGGTCGCTGGTTGCCCAAGGCCACCCTTGCCGGAGCCGTGTTGATCCTGGTGGCAATGGGCAGGCCGCTGCGGTTGGTGGGCAATGGAGAAAATATGGTGGTGTTCACCTGGAGAGGGGGGGTAAGGCCGGTGGCTTTGCAGCCTGGTCTCCATTGGGTGCCGCCTTTTGTCTCGCGCACGGTTACCTTCGATGTAAAAACGCAGGCCCTCACCTGGAAGGACAACGACCCGACTGCCTACGCGCCGCGGCTGGTGGCCCTTTCTCAGGATGGGCAGCAGATTGCGGCTGAGGCGACGCTGCAGTTTCGCATTGTGGACGCCCCCAAGGTCTATACGCAACTGGGGGAAAATTACCTGGATCGCATCGCCCCCATCGTCCGGTCGGTCATTCTGAATGAGACCAGCGGCTTTTCTGCCCAGGCTCTGTATTCTACCGAGCGTCCGCTGCTCCAGGGCCAAATCCGCGAACGGGTGGCTCTTCTGCTGAAGGAATACGGCATCGAGGTTTTGGATTTTCTGCTGCGGGATGTGGATTTCGATCCTGATTTCGTAGCGGCCATTGAGGCAAAAACCATTGCTGAAAATCAACTGGCGCAAAAGCAATTTGAGATCGAGCAGGCCCGCCAAGATGCCCGCACCATCATTTCTCAAGCTGAGGCGGAAGCCGGTCAATTGCGAGCCAAAGCACAGGCCCTCACTCAAAATCCGCAGTACTTAGAGGTGGTGAAAGCTGCGGTACTGGGATCCCGTCTGGAAACTTTGATCACCAAATAACTCAACAGGAAATCAATCCTTTTAGCCTGTCCCCAATTTCCTCAGCTCTTCTCACCGACCCTAAAACGGGAGCAGCCACCATGTATCCAACAGGAGAAGCACCCCAAAGCAGAGTGGGTTGGTTAACCGTAGGAGGGATCGCCGTCTTGGCGGCCCTGGGAGTGCTCCGCGCTTGCCTGTACGTCACTTTGCCCGGACATGCCACTGTAGTGTTCAATACCTTTTCCGGGTTGCAGAAGGGGCGGGTAGAATTGCCGGGGGTCATCTTCCGGATCCCAGGGATCGAAACGCCGATCACCTACACCGTGCTCACCCGCGTTTGGGAGTTTACCAACAACCCCGCTTCGGCCAATGCCATCAGCAACGCCATCACCGTGAACACCGCCGATGGGCAAGCCTTTGCCATCGATGTAGCCATTGCCCTCAAGCCCAACCTCGCCACTTTGGACGAGCTGCACGCCAACATCGGCGAGAACTATCTTTCCACGGTGGTGGTGCCGGTGGTGCGCTCCAAAATTCGGGATATCTCCGCCTCTTTCGATTCGGAAGACTTCTACCGGAAAAGCCAGCGGGCTGCCATCGAACAACGAGCGCTGGACTTGATTCGCCAAGAGATGCCTACTGTCAACCGCGATGGCCAAACCCTGCCTCTGGTGCAGGTGGAGGGCCTGTTTCTGGGCAACCCCGATTTCCCACAAGCCTTAAGAGACTCGATTGAACGCAAACAGGTGGCCTCGATTACAGCACAAACGGCGGCAGTGCGGGCGCAAATTCAGGAAAAAGAGACCGAGCGGCTGCTGATCTTGGCGGCGGCCAACCAGCGGGCCATTGAGCTGAAAGGACAAGCGGCAGCGCAGAACGCGCAACTGGCGGATCTGCTGTTCTACGAGAAGCTGCAAGAGCGCATCCAAAACCCGACGGGCTCGCTGCCCCCTTTGCGCATCATCCGCGTCGAGGGAGATGCCACCGTGTTTCTCAATGTGGATCCCCATCAGGCAGCCCTGCAAAGAGGGCAGTAGGTTCAGCAAAGTTGCGGAGTACAGACTTAAAAGTCTGAGTATAAAGTGTGTCCAGATGTGAAGGCGAAGGGATGTCATTCGAGTTCGTTGACATCCTACCGCCAGGAGTCTGGGCTGGGATCCCTCGTAGAGTTGCGCCGAATCCAACTCAGGGGGAAAGCTCGTACTCGATGCAAGGCTAGGTTTTACCGCCATGAACTCCCGCCTGACTCACACCCCCTTTCCCCGTCTAAACCCGAAGCTGGCGGAGGCGGATCATGTTTTGGTGGTGGACGATCAGGCCAGCAGCCGCCTCTACATCGGTGAGCTGTTGCGGTCGGCCCACTTCCGCGTGAGCGAGGCCACCAACGGCGAAGAGGCTTTGGAGGCTGTGGAGCGGCTTCGGCCAGACTTGGTGCTGTTGGATGTGCTGATGCCGAACATGAGCGGGTTCGATGTCTGCCGGCAACTGAAGGCCAATGAGCTGACCCGCCTGATCCCCGTTGTGCTGATCACTGCCCTGACCGACCGCTCCAATCGCCTGATGGGGATGCAGGTGGGGGCCGACGACATTTTGACCAAGCCCTTCGATCACGTGGAGCTGCTGGCGCGGGTACGCTCATCCATCCACCAAAAGCGCTTGAACGAAGACCTGGATCACGCCGCCAGGGTGTTGTTTGCCATTGCCCGCGCTGTGGAAAGTCGGGATCCCATCACGGGTGACCATTGCGAACGCTTGGTGGCCATGGGGGAACAGTTTGGCCGTTACTTGGGGCTGTCTCGTCAACAGATCAAGGCCCTGCGCTGGGGCGGCTACCTGCACGACATCGGCAAAGTCGGGATCCCGGATGCGATTTTGTGCAAGCAGGGCAAGCATACCCCGGAAGAATGGGAGATCATGAAGTCCCACGTCTTGATTGGCGAAGACATTTGTCGGGGCTTGCGCACCATGCAGGATGTGCTGCCGATCATCCGCCACCACCACGAGCGTTGGGATGGCAGCGGCTACCCAGATGGGCTGGCAGGCGAAGAGATCCCTCTGTTGGCCCGCGTCTTTCAGGTGATCGACATCTTCGACGCTCTGATCTCCCCTCGCCCCTACAAACCGGCCCTGACCGCCGAACAGGCCCTGGAAGTGCTGCGGGAGGAAACCCGCAAGGGCTGGCGGGATCCGAACTTGGTGCGCGAGTTTTGTGACTTTATGTTTGTTACGGCCTTTAATCTGCTGGAGGCGGGATAGGGGCTAGGGTTCCGGGCCAGGCTGGACAGGCAGCTTTTGGGGTTTGGGCGACGACAACTACTCCGGCCACCGGGATCCCGGCAGCGGCCAATACCTGCTGGGCGGCTTGAACGGTAGAGCCGGTGGTGTAGATGTCATCCACCAGCAACACCGGTGTGGCCGGAACTTGTTTCAGGGCAAAGGCCCCGGCCAAGTTGTGCTGTCGTTGCAGCGGGTTGAGCTCATGTTGAGCCGCTGTGGCCCGCACCCGCACCAGAGCCTCAGGCCAATGTCTCAGACCTGTCCGCTGGCAAAAGGCTTGGCTGATCAAGGCGGCTTGGTTGTAGCCCCGCTGCCGCAGCCGCTCTGCATGCAGAGGGATGGGCACCACCGTGTAGGCCCCAGGGGAGCCTAAAGAGGTGGACTGGCTTTCGACCCAACGGGATCCCAGCCATTCTCCCAAAACCGAGCCAATGCGCCGTTGTCCTTCGTACTTCAGGCAATAGATGGCCCTGCGCAGCGCCCCCCGGTGGATCCCCCAGGCGTAAAGTGGCCAAGGCGAGGTGGTGACTGGCCAAGTGGCAAGGCGCTCCGCCTGCAACCGCCTTTGACAGTCTTGACAGAACACGGCCTTGGCAGGGCGCCGGCAAAGCGGACATGGAGGCACAATCCACCAATCTAACCAGCCCATCGTCTGCTAGGGATCCTTTCTGGTGTGCAGAGTCTCCTAAAAAGCTGAGGCAAGGGGGGAACGAGGCCGAAATTCAGACTCGGCCAGGCTAACAGCCCAGCAGTCCATCCCCAAGTTGACGCTGGGATCCCGCCTTGCTAGGATTCAATATCGCCGGATAATTCAACCGGATAAAATTTAAGCCGTGACCTTCTCTGCCAGCCCATGCCCACCATTCAGCAACTGATCCGTGAGGAGCGCAGCGTTGCCGCTCGCAAAACCAAGTCCCCTGCCCTGAAGGCTTGTCCACAGCGGCGGGGGGTTTGCACCCGAGTGTACACGACAACGCCCAAAAAGCCCAACTCGGCCCTGAGAAAAGTGGCTCGCGTTCGCCTCACTTCCGGCTTTGAGGTCACTGCCTACATTCCTGGCATCGGCCACAACCTGCAGGAGCACTCTGTGGTCCTGATTCGCGGTGGGCGGGTTAAGGATTTGCCCGGCGTGCGTTACCACATTATCCGGGGCACCCTCGACGCTGCAGGGGTCAAAGACCGCAAACAAGGCCGCTCCAAATACGGGGCGAAACGGCCCAAGCCGGGCCAAGCTCCAGCCGCCGCTGGCAAGAAAAAATAGCTTTGCCCTCACCCTCAACCCTCCATATCCCACTCGTCATCTTTCTTTCTGCCATCCCCATCTGAACAAGCAACCCAGCTCCTATGTCTCGCCGCAACCGTGCCCCTCGTCGTGATGTGCCCCCGGATCCCAAGTATGGGAGCCGTCTGGTTACCATGCTGATCCGCAAGTTGATGATGAGGGGTAAGGCATCCCTGGCTGCCAGGATCCTCTATGAAGCTCTGGACATTGTGCGGGAGCGCACTGGCCAAGACCCACTGCCCTTGCTGGAAAATGCTGTTCGCAACGCCACCCCACTGGTGGAGGTGAAAGCCCGCCGGGTGGGCGGAGCCACTTATCAGGTGCCTGTGGAGGTGAGAGGAGAACGGGGCACTTCCCTAGCGCTGCGCTGGTTGGTGACCTTTTCGCGCACTCGTCCAGGTCGCACCATGGCCGCCAAGTTGGCCAATGAGCTGATCGATGCAGCCAACGAAACCGGCAGCGCCATTCGGCGGCGAGAAGAGGTGCATCGCATGGCCGAGGCCAACAAGGCCTTTGCCCACTACCGCTACTGAACTAGCCTGGCGGAGCAGTGGAGACTTTTGGGATCCCTGTTCTGCCCAGCCCGAGTTCCAGCGAGGTGGAGAAAAATCGGCAAAAAAGATTAGAATTGTAAAGGATTTTTTAGTTTGCCCAAGTCGCAGGGCGACGAGGATTGGGAGGTTGACGTGGCACGCACAGTTCCCCTAGAACGAGTCCGAAACATCGGCATCGCGGCTCACATCGATGCTGGCAAGACCACGACCACAGAGCGGATTCTCTTCTACTCCGGTCTGGTGCACAAAATTGGCGAAGTTCACGACGGAACTGCGGTCACCGATTGGATGGCCCAGGAGCGGGAGCGGGGCATCACCATCACCGCTGCGGCCATCACCACCCGTTGGACTAAGCGGGATCCCGCAAATCCTTCCCAGCCCCTCTCCGGCGCACCGGAGTACACCATCAACATCATCGATACTCCTGGGCACGTCGATTTCACCATTGAAGTTGAGCGCTCCATGCGGGTGCTGGATGGGGTGATCGCCGTCTTTGACTCGGTGGGCGGCGTGCAGCCTCAGTCTGAGACCGTCTGGCGGCAAGCCAATCGTTACAATGTGCCCCGCATTGCCTTCGTCAACAAAATGGATCGCATGGGGGCCAATTTCCTCAAGGTTTACAACCAGATCCGGGAGCGCCTCAAGGCCAATGCCGTGCCCATCCAACTGCCCATCGGTGCCGAAGACGGGTTTTGCGGCATTGTTGACTTGGTGCGGATGCAAGCCCGCATTTATATGGACGAGATCGGCAAAGACATTCGTCCGGCCCCCATCCCTGAGGAGATGAAAGATCTCGTGGCAGAGTATCGGGCCAAGCTGGTGGAAGCAGTGGCCGAGACGGACGAAGCTCTGATGGAAAAGTACTTCGCCGAAGAAGATCTGAGCGAAGCCGACTTGATGGCGGGTCTGCGCAAAGGCACGATCAGCGGCCAAATTGTGCCCATGCTGTGTGGCTCTGCCTTCAAGAACAAGGGAGTCCAGATGCTGCTGGATGCGGTGGTGGATTACCTGCCCTCGCCTGTGGATATTCCGGCCATCAAGGGGGTGCTGCCAGATGGCTCAGAAGTGTCCCGCCGTGCCAGCGACGATGAGCCCTTCTCCGCCCTGGCCTTCAAGTTGATGAGCGATAAGTACGGGGATCTCACCTTTATTCGCGTCTACTCGGGGGTGTTGACCAAAGGTACTTATGTGCTCAACTCCACCAAGAACAAGAAGGAGCGAATTTCGCGGTTGGTGGTGCTGAAGGCCGATGAACGCTTGGACGTGGATGAGCTGCGGGCAGGAGATCTGGGAGCTGTGGTGGGCCTCAAGGACACCACCACCGGAGATACCCTCTGCGACGAAAATGCGCCGGTGATCCTGGAGTCTCTGTTTATCCCAGAGCCGGTGATCTCAGTAGCGGTAGAACCCAAAACCAAAGCCGATATCGATAAGCTCTCCAAGGCCCTGCAGGCCCTGGCCAAGGAGGATCCCACCTTCCGCGTGTCTGTGGATCCCGAGACCAATCAAACCATCATCTCTGGGATGGGCGAGCTGCACCTGGAGATCTTGGTGGATCGGATGCTGCGGGAGTTCAACGTAGAAGCCAATGTTGGTAACCCACAGGTGGCCTACCGCGAAACCATTCGCAAGCCGGTTAGCCGCGTGGAAGGCAAGTTTGTTCGCCAGAGTGGTGGCCGCGGCCAGTACGGCCATGTGGTTATCGACCTAGAGCCGGCGGAGCCGGGTACAGGATTTGAGTTCGTTTCCAAGATTGTGGGTGGCGTTGTGCCCAAAGAATACATTGGGCCAGCCGAGCAAGGGATCCGAGAAGCCTGCGAATCCGGTGTGCTGGCGGGCTATCCCCTGATTGACATCCGCGCCACCCTGGTGGATGGCTCCTACCACGAGGTGGACTCCAGCGAAATGGCCTTCAAGATCGCCGGTTCGATGGCTCTGAAGGAGGCCGCTCGCAGGGCAAGCCCTACCCTGCTGGAGCCGATGATGAAGGTCGAGGTGGAAGTCCCTGAAGCCTTTGTGGGGGATGTCATCGGGGACATCAACGCCCGCCGCGGCCAGATGGAGGGGATGAATACAGAAGGCGGCATTACCAAAGTCAATGCCAAAGTTCCCTTGGCGGAGATGTTTGGCTATGCCACCGACATTCGCTCCAAGACCCAGGGTCGAGGCACCTTCACGATGGAGTTCAGCCACTACGAGGAAGTTCCTCGCAGTATCGCCGAAGCCATCATTGCCAAAAACAAAGGAAATGAGTAGCTGACTGAAACCAAAAAGGAAGTGATGATTCATGGCACGCGCTAAGTTTGAACGCACCAAACCCCATGTCAACGTTGGCACCATCGGCCATGTTGACCACGGCAAGACCACCCTGACGGCTGCCATCACCACCACCTTGGCTGCTTTGGGTCAGGCCACAGCCAAAAGGTACGATGAGATCGACGCAGCGCCAGAGGAAAAAGCTCGCGGCATTACCATCAACACCGCCCACGTCGAGTATCAGACTGCCAACCGTCACTACGCCCACGTGGATTGTCCCGGCCACGCCGACTACGTGAAGAACATGATCACGGGCGCGGCCCAGATGGATGGGGCCATCTTGGTGGTGTCTGCAGCTGATGGTCCCATGCCCCAAACACGGGAGCACATCCTGTTGGCCCGTCAGGTAGGGGTGCCCAGCTTGGTGGTCTTTCTGAACAAGGCAGACATGGTGGACGATCCAGAGCTGCTGGAGTTGGTGGAGCTGGAAGTGCGGGAGCTTCTCTCCAAATACGACTTCCCCGGCGACGACGTTCCCATCATCAGAGGATCGGCGCTGAAAGCCCTAGAAAGAATGACCGCCAACCCCAAAACCCAGCGGGGCGAAGATCCTTGGGTGGACAAAATTTATGAGCTGATGGATGCGGTGGACTCCTACATTCCCACGCCTGATCGGGATGTGGACAAGCCCTTCCTGATGGCTGTGGAGGATGTCTTCTCGATTACTGGTCGGGGCACGGTGGCCACGGGCCGGATCGAGCGGGGTCGCATCAAGGTGGGCGAAACGGTGGAACTGGTGGGCCTGCGAGAAACTCGCTCTACCACCGTTACCGGCCTGGAGATGTTCCAGAAAACCCTCGACGAAGGGATTGCCGGCGACAACGTTGGTGTGCTGTTGCGGGGCATTCAGAAGAACGAAGTGGAGCGCGGCATGGTGCTGGCCAAGCCCAAGACCATTACTCCTCACACCAGCTTCGAGTCTGAGGTGTATGTCCTCAAGAAAGAAGAAGGAGGTCGCCACACGCCGTTCTTCGCCGGCTATCGTCCCCAATTCTACGTGCGCACCACCGATGTAACCGGCACCATCTCTTCCTTTACGGCCGATGACGGATCCCAGCCAGAGATGGTGATGCCTGGTGACCGCGTTAAGATGACGGTGGAGCTGATCCAGCCCATCGCCATTGAGCAGGGGATGCGCTTTGCTATCCGCGAGGGTGGCCGTACTGTCGGAGCGGGTGTTGTCTCCAAGATCCTGAAGTAAGCTGCTTTTTCCTGGCAGGGATTGAGTGCCGACGGCCCCAGACCAACTCAGTTGCGATAGTGGCGCGGAGCACTTTCCCTGCCAGCTTTTTTGAGTCCCCCTTTTTCTGGATTGCTCTCCGGCCATGCCTACCTTGACTCAACAGAAAATTCGTATCCGCCTGAAGGCTTACGATCATCGGCTGCTGGATACTTCCTGCGACAAAATCGTGGATACGGCTCGTCGTACCGACGCCGTACCTGTCGGCCCGATTCCTTTGCCTACTCGGCGCCGCATCTACTGTGTGCTGCGTTCCCCCCACACCGACAAGGACTCGCGGGAACATTTTGAAACCCGCACCCACCGGCGCATTATCGACATCTATTCCCCCTCTTCCAAAACCATCGATGCTCTCATGAAGCTGGATCTGCCGGCAGGGGTAGATATCGAGGTGAAGCTGTGATGGATCTGCAGGGATCCCCCGCTTTCGCAGTCATTTCGTAGAGCTTGGATGAGGGCAGCAGCGGGTGACAACATCGGTTGATCCGGTCGATCGCGATAGTGGTGCAGACCCCTCTCAGGGGTTGGCAACTCCAGGAGCGGCCCAATCCCCCATCCCGGTTTTGGTGGTGGGGGCCTTGGGCAAAATGGGGCGAGAGGTGGTGCGAGCCGTTGCCCAGACGCCCGACATGAGGTTGGTGGGGGCGGTGGCCCGCTCTCAACTGGGCTCGGATATTGGCGAGGTGCTGGGCCTGGGATCCCTGGGGGTGGAGATTACCGACGACCTGCCGGGGCAGTTGCTGAGGTTGTCGCAGCGCAGCAGCCGCGGCGTAATGGTGGATTTTACCCATCCTCGGTCGGCCTTTGAACATGTTCGCTCGGCCATTGCCTTTGGCGTACGCCCGGTGGTGGGGACGACGGGCCTGACGCCGGAGCAGGTGGAGCGGCTGCGGGATCTGGCGGATAAGTCCGGTGTGGGCTGTTTAATCGCGCCCAATTTCGCCATCGGCATGATTTTGCTGCAGCAGATGGCCCTGCAGGCGGCGCAGTATTTTGACCACGTTGAGATCATCGAGCTGCACCACAACCGCAAAGCGGATGCCCCCAGCGGCACGGCTCTACAGACGGCACAACGGCTGGGACAATTGGGCAAAACCTTTAACCCGCCCGTTCGCGACAGCGGGACGGAGTCCTCAGTGGAAGAAAAAGAGCTGATCCCCGGTGCGCGGGGAGGGCTCTCTGGCCCCAACATTCCCATTCACAGCGTTCGTCTGCCGGGGTTGATCGCCCATCAGGAGGTCATTTTTGGTGGGATGGGGCAAACCCTCACCTTGAGACACGACACCACGGATCGGATAGCTTTTATGCCGGGGGTGATCCTGGGGATCCGCAAGGTGCTGCAGCTTCAAGGTTTGGTCTACGGGCTGGAGCAGGTCTTGAGCTAGCCGGTCAGGGGAGGGATCCCGGCCTCATCCAGGATGCGGGGGATGAGGTGCTCGGCTTTGACGGCCATCAGATGCACCCCGTGGCAGATCTGGCGGGCCTGCCGCACCTGTTCGGCGGCAATGCGGATCCCTTCTTCGAGGGGGTGGGCGGCGTTGGCCAGCCGCTGGATAATCTCGTCTGGGATCTTCACTCCTGGCAGGTTGCGGTTGATAAACTCGGCATTTTTGGCCGACTTGAGCAAAAAGATGCCAGCCAGGATGGGCTTGCCGGCGGGACGGCCCAACTTATCCATGAAGCGCTCCAGTTGCTCAAAGTCGGTGACCATCTGGCTTTGGAAAAATTGGGCTCCGTTTTCCAGCTTGCGGTGGAAGCGCCGCTCCAGGCCGGAAAAGCTGCCCGATTGGGGTTCTACCGCTGCCCCTGCCAACAGATGCGTGCCCCCATCCGGGAGAGGTTTGCCATTGCAATCGAGGCCATTGTTCAGCCGTTGGATAAGCTGCAGCAGGCGCACCGACTCCAGATCGAATACGGGGCGGGCATCGGGGCAATCGCCGATGTGGATGGGATCCCCGGTGAGGGCCAACACATTGCGCAGGCCGAGAGCTGAGGCCCCCAACAGATCCCCCTGGAGGGCCAGGCGGTTGCGATCCCGACAGGCCAACTGCAGGATCGGTTCAACGCCTGCCTGATGCAACAGCACCGAGGCCGCCAACGGGCTCATGCGGGCCATGGCTCGGTTGGAGTCCGTGATGTTGATGGCATGCACCCGCCCCTTGAGCTGCTGGGCCAAAGACAGCAGGGTGCTGGTGTCGGATCCCTTGGGGGGGGTAATCTCGGCGGTGAGCAGAAATTCCCCCCGCTGGATGGCCTGGGCGAAGCGGGACAGGGGAGGTGATGAGGGGATCAGGGCCACAATTCCTGAAGGAAAGGTAAAACGGCTGGCTTATTATCGACTTTTCCGGGAGGTTTTTCCAGACAGGTCGTCCTTTCTCAAGGCTTGGGCGAAGGAAGGGGGCTGGGCGGGGGCTGCACCCGCATTTCCCCCAGCCATATCTGGGGATCCCCCTGTTGCAGATGCTGCCGCCAATCTTGTGCGGCTGCAGGAGGGATCCCGTCCGGGCTTAAAGTCCAGCTCCAGCCGATCACCTGAGGCCAGCGCTGCGCCTCCAGACCTTCCAGCAGCGGTTGAGAGGCTTCCGAGCCCAGGGCTGGCCCGCGGATCACCACAGGCACTTCCGGGTTGAGGGCCTCAAGGCGGCGGTACAGCGGTTCAAAAGCGGCGGGATCCCCCGTTACCTGTAGGCTCAGCCAGTCCATCCCAGGGAAGTTAGCCCAGGCGGACACGGCCTCTGCATCTTCTCCGTCCAGCTCCACCACCCAGAGCAAATTGGCCGGGGACTCCGTCCCGCTAACGCGAACAGAGCGCAGGGTTTGCATCAGGTGTTGGTAAGCCCGTTGTTGCAGCGAGGACTCCGTCCCACCAAAGGGCTCCCCACCGCTACCGCGAGCGCGTTCGGGATCCCCGTCGCCAACAACGACGGCCAGGATGATGGGGGTGGCAAAGCGCTGGATCCCGCGGGCCCAAGAGCGCAAGGTCTCATCGTGATCCCCATTGGCCAAGGCAGAAAGTTGGGCCGGATCCAGCCGCAGGCGCAGGTAGGGGACTGAGCCGCTTTCCCGCAGGCGACTGGCCAACTGCTGTGGAAAGTCCTGGCGGGGATCCCAGAGGTGATCCACGGCTGCCCAGGCGGGGGGTTGACCGATGGCCTGGCGATAGGCGAGGAGTTGATCCCAAGTGGGAATGCCCGGCCAAGCGACCCCGTGATACAGCCGACCCGGAGGTGGCGGCAGCGGCCTACCCCGTTGAAAGGGGGCAGAGTCAGGTGGGATTGGCGAGGTGAGAACAACCTCCAGCCGCAGCGGCGGCAAGACCTCACCGGCAGGGGGATGCGGCAGGGAGAAAGGGAGGATCCAACTGCGCTCCTGGAACTGGCCTCGGATGATCTGCTGAGGGTGAAAGTCCTGGGGAGGTGGCAGCGGTTCCAGCGGGTCTTCCCCCCAGAAAGCCCGTTGGATTACCAAGCGCACCCCTGCGCCGGGGTGGATCAGAGGCGTGGTGGTATCCAGGTGAAAGCTACCCCTGAGGCGGGTGGACGTCTCGTTGGGCTCAACCCGGAAGGAGAAGGTGAGCTGGTCAGGGCGATAGGTGCCCAGAGCGCGGGAAGGGGGAGTGGGGGGCGGGGATCCCGGCAGGCTTTCGCAGTCGGTGCAGGGAAAAATGGCCTGCGGATGGAGAGAGACAGAAGCCTCGCGGGCGGATTGCAATTGCTGGGGGCTGATGACAAAGCTGGCCCAAAGATGCTTCAGACGGGGCTCCCGACCGGGCGAGATATCGGAGAAGGTTCGGCCCTCAGGAGTGGCCGTGCGGGTGCCGGCAGCCGTGCCGTCCAGAGGCACCGTGGAAACTGGGTCGCCAGCACAGCCCCCCAAAAAAACGACCGACAAGATCAGGGGCAGCGCCCAGCCGCAAGTGCTCCGCACCGCTACCGCGACCCAGGGGTCGAGTTTGCAGTTGGATGGCTGGATCATGATCTCACCTCAATACACCACTCCTGCCCGGCTACCGAAGGGAGTCGATGCCGCTCTCGTCTTGTGGACGGTGCGGTTCCCGACGGGGCACCAACGCAAACGGCCAGCAAGATCCCTTTCCCTCCGGTTGCTAGAGGGATCCTCGCCCAGAGGCACACCCTTTGAGATTGATCCCGATCACACCCGTTGCTGAACGGGAAAGGTCTCCGTCCTGCCCAGGCGAACTATCCCTGCGGCACGGTTGCGACTTCTGGGTAAATGGTCAGGATCCCTTCGTAGAGGATTTGGCCGGGCTGCACCTCCAGGCGGTCAATGCGCACGCCGGGATCCAACTGAATGGGGAAATCGGCCAGGCCGGGGATGGGGATCTCTTGGCCTTCGCTCACCCAGAGGGGATTGACCAGCCGCAACCGGTTGGGACCTTGGGCTTCTAGGCCGGTCAGCACCGTCACCGGCGCTTCCACCCCTTCGGGAGTGGTCAGGTTAGCCTGGATGCGCAGCCGACCCTGTTCCAGCGTGACCTGAGGCTGGCGGATAAGAAAAGGCACCACTTGGCCCCCAACGGGCAACTGCACCTGGGCCTGAGCCAGTTGGGCTTGGATGAGGGGAGCCTGGAGGGTGCGGTTCAGGTCTTCCTCGGTAAGGCGCAAGCTCACCTGCACCGGCACAGGGGCCAATAGCCGCAGTGGGCTCCGTCCCTGGATGGCTTCGCCCACATTGAGGCGAATATCCTGGCCCCGCAGCCGCAGATGGCTGACCTGAAAGCCTTGATAGCTGAGGTTGTCTCCCGACACCTGGGCTTGAGGGATCTGCCCATTCAAAATCTGGGCGTCAGAGCCGACAATTTGCACTTGCAGGTTATCGACCCTCTGCACCTCAGAACGGATCCAAGCGGCCACCAAGGGGCTGAGAAGGGATCCGGCAATCTGGGCAAATCCGGGGGGCCAAGGCCAAAACATGGTGGGTAGGCTGAGCAGCAGAGCAAACCCCAGCCGCTGCCCTGCTTGCGAGAGCCGTTGACGGCGACAGGTTGCCGATTGGGCTTCGAGAGGAGACGGATCTGGAGCAGGCCGATGGCAAGACGTGAGCAGCACTGGATACCTCAGGAGCAACAACAAGCGATGGTTTCCACCCAACTACGACCAGACTAGGGCAGGACTTCTCCGCCGAACAGAGGGATCCCCCGCACACTTGGAGAGGCTATCCATCCGTCAACTGCCACCAGAGATACCCCAGCCGCAGATAGTGAAGCCGTAGCCAGGGCAAAGGGAAAGCGCGGGGCGGCTGGCGAAACAGAGCGCTCATCTGGGAAGGGATCCCGGCAATCTCCTGGGCCAGCATTTTGCCCGCCCACACCGCCGTGGCTACACCGCTGCCGTGATAGGCCAAGCCGTACCATAGGCTGGGATCCGCCGGCGAAGGGCCGATGTGGGGGTGAAACTGCCGAGAAAGGCAGACCAGTCCATTCCAGGCGTACTCGATCTCCACCCCTTCCCAAGCAGGGAAAAGACGATAGAGCTGTCGGGTCATCCAAGTGCGCAACTGCTGTCGCTCCGTCGGGGTATCGCGGGTGCCGCCCCGCCCCCCAAACAGCAGGCGCCCATCCGGCAGCAGACGGTAATAGAACAGCAGCCGCCGCATGTCGTAGAGCGGCGTCGGATCCCACCACCCCTGCGCTTTCTGCTCCTGAGGCGTCAGAGGTCGGGTGACCAGGATGTTGGACAGTGCCGGCAACAGGGATCCCGCCAGTTGGGGATACAGGGCCTCTGGGGTGTAGCCATTGGTGGCAATGACCAAGTGCCGAGCGCGCACCGTTCCTCCCGGCGTGTGACAGATGTGTTGGGATCCCACCTTTTCCCAGGCCGTGACCGGACTGCCGCTGTACAGCTTCGCCCCCCACCGGTGGGCCGCTTGGGCCAGTCCTTGGGTGAGCTTGAGGGGGTTGAGGCCAAACCCCACCCCGATGTGCAAAGCACCGTGGTTCTCTTGGCTGTTGAAGCCGCGTTCCCGCAGCTCTTTGGGGTTGAGGAGCTGGGCCGGGTAGCCCGCCACCTGAGTATAGATCAGGTACTCGGCCTCCAATTCCGACCACGCCTGGGGACGATGGGCCACTGCGTAGCAGCCCTGTCCCTGGGCCTCTAGGGAGAAGCCCTCGCTGGCCGCCAGCTCCCGAACGGTTTCCACCGCCTGCCATTGATCCCGATAGTAGCGCTCCGTCTCCGCCAGCCCCACCCGCCGCACCATCTGGGTGTGGGTAAGGTGGCTCGACCCCACCCCGCAAAAGCCACCGTTGCGTCCCGAGGCCCCCCAACCCAGGGATCCCGCCTCCAGCAGGCAGGCAGAAATGCCATGGTCGCGGGCCAGGTGCAGAGCCGTCGATAGCCCCGTCAATCCTCCCCCCACAATGACCACCTCCGCGCCCACCTGCTCCTGCAAAGGTGCCGGATGCCGCCAGCCGGGATCTGCTATCGTGCTGTCCCAGTAGCTGCCGACCGGGCAGGCAGGATCGTAGGTGCTGGCAGGATAAAGGCCCTTTCTCATACGAGCAATGGGAAGAACATCTTGCTGGGCAACGCCGAAGTGCTCGGTACCGCTGAGGCGACCGGTCGCAGGACAAGTGCTGAAGGGGATCCCCTCACTCCTGGGCAACGCTGTCGCAACCGGCAGCAGCGGCCTCCATATCGGCAGGGGTATTGCAGTCCAGGAAGATCTCGGGAGTGTAGAGCTCCACCTCCTGTACCCGCCTGCCCAGATCCTGCAACAACCGGCGCAGGCCCAGGGTTTCTTCTCGGAGATCCAACAGCTTTTCCCGCAAGCGCCTGTCGATCAGGGTAGGGTGCCCCCGTCGCCCTCGATGCACCGGCACAGTAACCCAAGCGCGATGGCGCAGATGGTACTCCAGCAAGCTGTGGTAGATCCACGCCGGGCGGGGCTGATCCACCGCCGAAATGGCCAGCACCTGAAAATCGGCAGGGATCCCTTCCACCCCTACCCGAATGGAGTGGGTCTTGCCCAGCTCAGGAGCCGGATTGACCAGCACCTCTGCCCCTGCCAAGTGGGGTTGGGCTGCCGCCAAATGCTGGGATCCCAGCACCACCCAGGGTTGAAACCCCGCCTGTCGCCACTGAAAAATCTGGTAAGAGAGCAGGGTTTGCCCGTCTTTCCAGGGCAGAAAGGCTTTCGGCTCTCCCATCCGCGTGGAAAACCCAGCCGCCAAGATCAGCGCATGCAGCTTCGGCTCATTTGCCAAGGAGCTTCACCAGCAGAATGCCAAACAAATATAGAAACGTCACAGCCCCGGCCAAAAGGCTCTGGGTGAGGGGATCCGTCGAAGGGGTGAGAATGGCCCCCGCCACCACCGCGCCCAGAACCACGTAGCGCCAGCCCTTGAACATCTGCTCGGCAGTCACCAGACCCAATCCTCCCAGCAGCGCCTGCAAAATCGGCACCTGAAAGGCCAGGCCGGTGCTGAACAGCAGCAGCAGCACAAACTCAAAGTAGCGGTCGATGGACCAAGCCTGATCCACCACCCCTTCGCCGTAGCGGATGAAAAAGTTAAGCGCCGCCGGAATGAGGAGATAGTAGGCAAAGACCAAGCCGGCCACAAAGAGAAGGCTGGATCCCAGCACCACCGGCCCCAGCAGCTTGCGCTCCTTCACGCTCAGCCCCGGCAAGACGAAGCGGGCAATTTGGTAGAGCAAAAAGGGCGTGGCCAGCAATAACCCCGAGTAGGCCGCCACCTTCACAGAAACGAAAAAATACTCCCCCGGCGCCAGTTGCAAAAAGGTAACCCCCCGAGCGGGCACCTCCAGCAGGGCGACAATGCGATTCACCACGGCAAAGCAGGCGATGATGCAGATCGCCACCGCGATCACGCTGGCCAACAGGCGGCTGCGCAGCTCTTCCAAGTGCTCCATCAAGGTCATCTCGACCTCGTAGGGAAACTCCGGATCCCGCACCCGACCAGACTCAGGGGCCGCCGCGGCTTGCTCCGGGGACTCGGTCTCAGAGGCAAGGGTCATGGGCCAAGGTGTAACGAGACGTTCCCCGCTATCTTAGCGCTGCCCCCTCTCCAGGGAAAAGCACTTGTCGAGCCGCTATAGGGGGATGTAGCCCTGGCCTGTTAAGGGGATCTTGGGGCCTGAGCAGAGGGGACGGGGAGTGGCTGCAATTTCTAGCGCTTGCCCAAGCCCAGCGCCTTTTCCACCTGCTGGGCGGCGTAAGCCATGGCAAAGCAGCAGATAAAGTAGATCAGGCCGATAAAAAACAGCACTTCCCGCTGGGTGCCCAGCCAGTTGGGGTTGGTGAACACCACGCGCCCCGCCTGCAGCAGGTCGATGAGGCCGACAATGAACACCAGCGACGTGTCTTTGAAGAGAGTGAGGAACTCGTTCACCAGCGCCGGAACGGCTGCCCGCAGTGCCTGGGGCAAAATCACCAGAGCCGTCACTTGAAAGGGGTTCAAGCCCAGCGCCCGTGCCGCCTCCAGCTGGCCCAGCGGGATCGACTGCAGGCCGCCCCGCACGTCCTCGGCCACGTACACGGCTGTAAACAAGATGAAGGCCACCTCCGCCCTGATGATCAGGTTGACGCTGATCCCCCCCAGAAAGAAGGGCACCAACAGCCAGGCGGCAAACAGAATGGTGGTCAGAGGCACCCCCCGCACCAGCTCGATCACCAGCGTGCAGAAGATCCGGATTACCGGCAACGCCCGATTGGCCCGGCCCAACGCCAGCAACACCCCAATGGGGAAGCCGATGATCATGGCGGCTGCCGCCAAGATCAAGGTCAGCAGCAGTCCAGACAGTTGCTCGGTTCGCACTGCCGGCCAATTGGGGCCCAGGTTGCCCAGCAGCAGCTGCAGACAGAGGGGCAAGATCAGGGCCCAAACCCAGATGGAAGCCAGCCGCCAGGATTCCCGTCCCCGACTGAGGGCAATAGCGGCAAAAGTGACGCCAGAGCAAACCGCCAGCCACCCCTGCGACTGGGTTCCCAAAGGCAGGAAAGCGGCCAAGCCCATAGCAGCTCCCAAGAGAATGAGGTAGTGCAGCAGCACACCGCCCCAAGCCCCCCCCGCTACCCCCAAGGTGGCCAGCACAATTCCCAACACCGCCCACACCCGCCACAGTTGGCTGCTGGGGTAGGTGCCGCTGGCAAAGATTTTCAGGTTGGCCGGGATCACCTCCCAGCGGGCTTGGGTGAACGCCCAGTTCCAGAACAGGGAAATTGCCCAGGCCAACACCAAGGCAGAGACCAAGGTGAGCAAGGTGCTCAGCCAGGAGTCGAACAGGTTGCGGCGCACCCAAGCCAGAGGACTTTGTTTCTCCCTGGGGGGGAGTACCTTTTCTTCTACAAGGGGAGAGGAGAGACTGCTGGGCATGGGTTAGCGCTCCACCAATTTGACGCGGGCATTGAGCCAGTTCATGCCGTAGGAAACCACCAGGTTAAAGGTCAGGTAGGTGGCCATGAGGATGGCGAACATCTCCACCGAACGTCCCGACTGGTTGATGATGGTGCTGCTGATGTTGAACAGATCGGAGAAGCCAACGGCAATGGCCAAGCTGGAGTTTTTAATCAAGGTGAGATACTGAGTGTTCAAGGAGGGGATCATGATCCGCAGGGCCTGGGGCACAATCACCAAGCGAAAGGTTTCCAGCTCCGACAGGCCGACGGCCCGGGCCGCCTCCCACTGCCCCCGCGGCACCGCCAAAAAGGATCCCCGCACCACTTCGGCAATGTAGCAGCCGGTGTAGGTCACCAAGCCCAGCATCATGGCGGTAAACTCCGCCGAAAGCTGGATCCCACCCCGGAAGTTAAAGCGCTCCAGTACCGGGACATCCAGCCGCACCGGCGGCTCTGGGAAGAGCACCCAGCAGGCCACCGCCAGCAGTGCCACCCCCGCAGCCACCCACAGGTTCCGCTGCCGGGATCCCAGCTCGGGTCGGCAGACTAGGAGCAGCTTGCGGATCCCCCACCCAGCCGCGATTACAATGGCCAGCGCGGGAACCAGCCAGCCGCTGGGATCCAACCCGGGCAGCTTCACTCCCCGCTGGTTGATAAAGACAAGCCCGCCGATGGAGAGACTGTTGCGCACCCCTGGCAGAGTGAGGATCACCCCCTGGTACCAGAAGATCACGATCAGCAGCACCGGGACATTGCGAAAGATCTCGGTAACAACGGTGGCCAGCTGGCGGGCCAGCCAGTTGCTGGAGAGGCGGGCGATCCCCAAGACAAAGCCCATCGCCGTCGCCAACACAATGCTGACTGCCGACAGCCAGAGGGTGTTCACCGCTCCCACCGCCAGAGCCTTCAGGTAGCTCTCGGAGGGGTCGTAGGGGATCAGCCCCTCGGTGATCCCAAAGTTGGCGGAGTTGCCCAGAAAGCGAAAGCCCAAACTGATGCCCAGGCGGCGCAGGCTGGCGAGGAGGTTCTGAGCAAGGATCCCGAACACCAGCAGCACGGCCACGACAAAGGCCACCTGCAGCAAGAGCTTCAGGATACGCTCATCCCGCCACCAGGGGGGGCGAAGGTGGGGCTGGTCAGACAGTGCAGTCATGGGGCGCAGGCAACAATCCAAAGTATGACAGGAAACAAGGGATCCCTGGCCGGTACTGACCAACCGGGATCCCTAGGCCCGGATTCCGAATCAGCCGATCAGCGGAAAGGCGGCGCGTACTGGATCCCGCCTTTGGTGTAGGGCTGGTTCAAGCCCCGCGGCACGCCCAAGGGGGTCAGGTGGCGGTCGAAGATCTCGCCGTAGTTGCCCACCGCCTTGATGACATTGACCACCCAATCCGGCTTCAGGCCCAGCAGCTCTCCCAGGTTGCCCTCCTGGCCCAAGAAACGACGGATATCGGGATCCTCCGACTTGAGAAACTCCTCCACATTGGCGCTGGTGATCCCCTTTTCTTCTGCATAGAAGAGGGCGTAGACCGTCCAGTTCATAATGTCGGAGAAACTCTCATCTCCGTGGGGAACCAGCGGCCCCAAGGGCTCTTTGGAAATGATCTCCGGCAAGATCACGTGGTCATCAGGAGAAGCCAAGCTGGCCCGGCGGGAGATGAGGGCGCTTTGGTCGCTGGTGATGGCATCGCAACGGCCCTCTTCGTAGGCGTTGAAAGAGGAATCATCGCCGTCGAAGGTTACTGGCGTAAAGGCAATGCCACGGGCGCGGAAGGTATCCGCCAAGTTCAGCTCGGTGGTGGTGCCGGCAATCACACAGATGGTGGCCCCGTTCAGGTCTTCCAGCTTTTCCACCCCCAGCGACTTCCGCACCATAAATCCTTGGCCGTCGTAGTAGGTGGTGGGGCCGAAGGTCACCGCCCACTCGCGATCCCGAGTGAGGGTCCAGGTGGTGTTGCGGCTGATCATATCGACCTCGCCCGACTGAATCGCAGACTGGCGATTGGCCGCCGTCAGGTAGACGTATCGAACCTTGTCCGGATCTCCAAAGAGAGCGGCAGCTACCGCCCGGCAGATGTCGATATCAAAACCCACATACTTGCCTTGGTCATCCAGGTTGCCGAATCCGGGCAGTTGGTTGTTTACCCCACAGATCAACTCGCCCCGAGCCTTGATGCGGTCGGTGAGCGGCCCCAGCTGCGCCCAAGCGGGAAGGGACTGCAGGCCCATAGACAACGCCAGTGCCCCGGCCAAGGGAGCCAATCCGTTCAAATGCTTTATCCAGTTCATAAAATTACCCCATGTCAATCCTCAAGATCTTCGTCGTCAACAGTCGTTCATACACGGCACTTCAACCGAGATACCGTGCCATCGGGTTACACTCCTGCCACACCCCACACCCCATAGAATGGTTTGCCATAGGCGCCTACGATTTTCTCAAAGCCTTACATGTCAGGGCGTATGGAAATGTTGCAGAGGCTACGGTTGTGGCTCGGCCAGTTCTGCCATGGTACCCATGCCTGCTTTGGTGAAACTTAGGGAGTCACCCACCCATGCAAGGATCCCCGCACATAAGGTCTTCACTCTCTCCGCAAAGTGCAGCCAGCGCTGACATTATCCAATGCGAAGATGTTCACAAATGGTACGGCGATTTCCACGTCCTCAAGGGCATTACCACCCGCATCCGCCGCGGAGAGGTGGTGGTGGTCTGTGGGCCTTCAGGTTCGGGCAAGTCAACGTTTATTCGCACGTTGAACCGCTTAGAAGAACACCAGAGAGGGCGCATTGTGGTAGATGGCATTGAGCTAACCAGCGACCTGCGCAACATCGATGCCATTCGCCGCGAGGTGGGCATGGTTTTTCAACAGTTCAACCTGTTTCCCCATCTCACGGTTTTGCAAAATGTAACCCTTGGCCCAATCCACGTGAAAAAGATGAAAAAAAGTGAGGCGATAGAGCGGGCTATGGAACTGCTAAGCCGCGTGGGGATCGCCGAGCAAGCAGAAAAATACCCGGGGCAACTTTCGGGGGGGCAGCAGCAGCGGGTGGCGATTGCCCGCGCCTTGGCCATGAATCCGGCGGTGATGCTCTTCGATGAGCCCACCTCGGCCTTGGATCCAGAGATGATCAAGGAGGTGCTGGACGTGATGCGGGAGTTGGCCCGCTCGGGGATGACCATGGTGTGTGTAACCCACGAGATGGGCTTTGCCCGCGAGGTGGCGGATCGGATTATCTTCTTCGACCGCGGCAAGATCGTGGAGGAAAACACCCCCCAAGAGTTTTTCAGCAATCCGAAAGAAGAGCGCTCCCGCCTGTTTTTATCCCAGATCCTTTCCCACTAGCGAGTCCTTCAGAAGGGGGTGAGGCGTGCCAGAAAAGCCCCCTCCGGCTCTTGATAGACAATCTGCCCCTGCCAGCCGTTGGCGTGGGCACACTGCAGCAGGGTTTCCGGATCTACAAATAGCCAGGGAAAGGGATCCCCCCGCTGGCCGTTGTACTCGGCTACAAAGTTCACTACCTTGGCTTTTGCCTCGCTCCCTTCCTGCCAATCTTCTGAGCCACCTGCTTCGAGGTGGGCAGGAGCGGCCAGCTTGCCAGAGGGATCTTCCAAGTTTTCTAAACGCCCTCCCTCTTCTGCCGGCAGATTCCGCAGATCTGCGAGGTCGCTGGCATCGCTCAAATCGGTGGAATCCAGGAGCAACTGGCCAGTGGGCTGAACCCAGTGGCGAGCCAGGCGCAAAAAACGCTCCAAGCCCGACAGGGATCCCGCCAAGCCGACGCCGTTCATCAGCAGGAGTAGGGTATCGAAGGGCTCTCCTGGCCCCGCCCAGTGGAAAAGATCGGCGGCAATGCGGCAGCGCACCCCCCGCTCTGCCATAATCTGCAAAGCCACAGGGGAGCGATCCAAAGCGGCCACGGCCAATCCTTCTTCCTGCAGCAGCAGGCTGTGGCGGCCCGTGCCGGCGCCGATGTCCAGCACCCGACCGCGGCATAGATCCAAAGCCATGGCCTCCACCTCCGGCAGCTCCTGGGTGAAGAACACCTCTGGGGAGACCACCTGGGGCTCTTCCGCCAACGGGATCCCCTCCAGGCCGTAGGCATGCAAGAGCAGGGATCCCTTGGCCTGGCCTCGGTGCCAGTCCCATAGGGCTTGCTCTAAGGGATCCTGAAGTGGGTAATTCTCGACAGCCTTTATCATGGAAGGGGAAAGCTAAACCATTGACCCGATGGCCATCGTCGCCTTTCTTTACGGTGCCGCTATCGTCCTTTTGCTGATTGCAGCAGTGGTTTGGGCAACATCTCGGCAGTTCAATGTGGAGACCGAGACGCAGATCGGCACCTCGCCAGAAGAGCCCTCCGAGACCTCATCCGTTCCCATTTCCATTGTGGAGCAGCTAGAGCGCCAATACCGCAACAGCCCTTCCTACCGTCCCCACCCTTAAGTTATTCTTCGAGAAGCCTCTGAAAATCCTTGAAAAGACGGGTTTTTGAGGATCCCTGAGGGCGCGAGCGGTGTCTTTGCTGGCCGAAGGTCGGCGTTTTCTTCCCTGAATCATGGTTGTCAAGTCTCCGCCACCCATTGTCTACATCGTCCTGGGTCTATTGCTCCTCTGGGGCGGTCATCGTGCTTGGCGGGCGGGCTATGTTCGCTGGCCGGAAGGCATTTCTCTACCGCCAGTATCGCTGCCAGGGTTGGGGGGTGGAGCACAAGATCTGCTCCTGACCAGCGGCGAGCGCACCTTGTTTGCCGATAGCAGCCCCACGGCCACGGCAGCGGCGGAGCTATTGCGCCAAGGTAACCTCAGCGCAGCCATCCCGGTGTTGGAGATGGGGCTGCAAAGCAACCGCAACGACCCAGAGGCTCGCATTTTCTTGAACAATGCCCGTGCCCAGCAGCAGGGCAGTCCCTTGAGCCTGGCGGTGGTGGTGCCCATCTCCAGCAACCCCAACCGCGCCAAAGAGACCCTGCGCGGGGTGGCGCAAGCTCAGGAGGAGCTTTTCCAACAGGGGGGAATCGGAGGACGGCTGCTGCGGGTAGTGATTGCCGACGATGGCGATAACCCTGAGCGAGCAGCAGCGGTGGCCAAAGCCCTGGTGGCGCAGCCTGAGATCTTGGGGGTGATTGGCCATAACACCAGCGATGCCACCCTGGCTGCAGCCGAGGTTTATCAGCCTGCCGGCTTGGCCATGATCTCCTCCACCTCCACCAGCACTCGCATCAGCATGCTGGGGGATGCCATTTTTCGCACCGTGCCCTCGGATCAAGTGGCTGGCACACAACTGGCCCGTTATGCTCTCAACACGTTGCGGCTGCAAAGGGTGGCCATCTTCTACAACCCCAACAGCGCCTACAGCTCCAGCCTGCGGGACGCCTTTGCCTCCACCCTGACCAGCGAAGGGGGCATCGTGCTGGCGGAGTTCGACTTATCGGCGTCGGACTTCAACCCCCAGGCCAGCCTGCAAAGGGCCGTCGGCCAAGGAGCCCAGGTAGCTTTTTTAGCTCCCACGGCTTCCGTAGCCGAAAAAGCGCTGGCCGTAGCCCGCGAGAACGCTGTAGCTGGTAAGCCCCTTGCTCTTCTGGGCGGCGATGTGCTCTTCAGCCTCACCACGTTGCAAGACGGGGGAGCAGCGGTAGAGGGCTTGGTGGTGGCGGTACCCTGGCATCCCCAGGTGCCGCGCAACCGCGGCTTTGCCCAGAAGGCAGCCCAGCTCTGGGGAGGGCAGGTGAGCTGGCGCACCGCTCTGGCTTATGATGCCACCCGGGTTTTCTTGCAAGCTTTCAGCCAAGGAGCCACCAGCCGCAGCGCTGTGCTGGCCCGTTTGCAGGATCCCAACTTCCTCCTCCAGGACGGGGCTTCGGGAGAGGTGCGCTTTTTGCCCTCCGGCGACCGCAATGCTCCCCATGTGCTGGTGCGGGTTGAGCCCGGCAACCGCTCCGGTACCGGCTACGATTTCGTGCCTCTCCCCTAGGGATCCCGGCAGACGCTACAGTGGGGGATGCTCTCAATCTCCTCAGAATCGAATGGATCCCATGCCCACTCGGATCACAGCCTGCTTTCAGGCGCTGCGCAGCCGTGGTGAAAAAGCCCTCATCCCCTACCTCACCGCTGGGGATCCCAACTTGGAAACCACCTTTGAGGCTTTGCAGGTTCTGGATCAGAGCGGCGCCGATCTTATCGAGCTGGGGGTACCCTACTCGGATCCCTTGGCGGATGGGCCGGTGATCCAAGCAGCAGCCACCCGCGCCCTCAGTCGGGGAGTCACTTTGGGCGTCATTCTACAAGGCTTGCGCTGTCTCTCGCTGCAGGCCCCCCTGATCCTGTTCACCTACTACAACCCCATCCACCAGCTCGGCATCCCCAACTTTCTGCATCAACTGCGGCAGGCCGGCTGTGCCGGCTTGGTCGTCCCCGATCTGCCTCTGGAAGAGGCGGGATCCCTGCGACAAGCAGCCCAGGCCGAAGAGATCGACCTCATCCTGCTGGTGGCCCCCACCAGCCCCCCGGAGCGCATGCGCCGCATTGCCCAGCAGTCCAGTGGCTTTGTCTACTTGGTCAGCACCACCGGCGTTACCGGCGAACGGGCCACCCTGGAAAAGCGGATCCCGGCTTTGCTGCAGCAACTGCGCCAACAAACCCCCCTGCCGATTGGGGTGGGCTTCGGCATCTCCACTCCCGACCAGGCCCGCCAGATCGCTCTCTGGGGAGCAGATGCGGCGATTGTGGGCAGCGCATTTGTGCAACGGCTGGCCAAAGCCCCCACGCCTGAAGAAGGACTGCAACAAATAGCTCACTTTTGTCGAGCCCTCAAAGCGGCCCTGCAAGAGGTGACCACTCCAGAGTGTTAACTTCTGTTCAGGAAGGTGCCCACTCAGACTGCTTCCATCTCAAAACAAATGTTTACATTTTGTGAGCCAGCCCGCAGACCCATTTCCCCCCTGCTGCGCCCCATAGTCCAGGGATCCCAGCCTAGGCAGACATTTTGGGGTTGGTAGGTTTGCAAATCTTCACAAAACACTCATCCATCCCGCGATATAAAATTAGGCTGGATGCTCGGCTGTCTGAAAGTCGCAGAGGTTCTTGACCTAATCTAAAAATTTAGGGGTTCGGTGGGGGGTCTGCTGCCACGGAATCCTTGATTTTTGGGGGTCAAAGAGAATCCCGCAAAAAAGCTTGGGATTCGGCTTTTGGGAGGTTCAGCCAGTCGCTCATCGCTTTTTGGAAAGACCAGAAGGAGATCCATCATGCAAGATGCTTTTACCCGGGTGATCGCTCAGGCAGATGCACGCGGTGCCTTTTTAAGTGACCAAGACTTTGACCGTTTGGCGGCTTTGGTGGCAGAGGGCAACAAGCGCCTGGATGCCGTCAACCGCATGACCAGCAATGCCGCCCAAATCGTAACCAATGCAGCTCGCTCTTTGTTTGCTCAAGAGCCGGATCTGATCGCTCCCGGCGGCAATGCCTACACCAACCGCCGCATGGCTGCCTGCCTACGGGACATGGAGATCATCCTGCGCTACATCACCTATGCCACCTTGGCCGGGGATAGCTCTGTGCTGGAAGATCGCTGCCTGAACGGCCTGCGGGAAACCTACATTGCTCTGGGGGTGCCCACCACTTCTGTGGCCAATGCCATTGCTGCCATGAAGAAAGAAGCCCTGGCCAAGATCATGGATCCGAAAGGCATCACCCCTGGCGATTGCTCTGCGCTGCAAAGCGAAGTGGCCAGCTACTTCGATAAGGCTGCTGCCGCCATCGTTTGAGCTTTGGGTCGAAGCTGGCTTAGTCGTCCCTTTTTAGATCGGTTAGATCCCTTCATTTCTGATAGGCAGGTGGAGATCCAGTCCGCCTTTCCTACAGAATGTTCGTTAACAACACAATTGATGAATTTAGGAGTTGCAAGGTGAAAACCGTCATCACTGAAGCGATTGCTGCCGCTGACAATCAAGGGCGTTTTCTGAATGCCAGCGAGCTGCAGGCCGTGAATGGTCGTTACCAGCGTGCTGCTGCTTCTCTGGAAGCGGCCCGTGTCCTAACCAACAATCAGCAAACCCTGGTGCGGGAAGCGGTGCAGGAAGTGTTCAAGAGGTTCCCTTACTTGACCCAGCCGGGTGAAATGGGCCACGGCGATGTGTTTCAAGCCAAGTGTGCCCGCGACATCGGCTACTACCTCCGCTTCATTACCTATTCTCTGGTTGCAGGTGGCACCGGCCCCCTCGATGAATACCTGGTGGCCGGACTGCGGGAAGTGAACCGCTCCTTTAACCTCTCTCCCAGCTGGTACATCGTGGCTCTGCAGTACATGAAGAGCCGCGCTCTGGGCATGCTGAGCGGTCAAGCGGCCAACGAAGCTGCCATCTACTTCGATTACGCCATCAACGCCCTCAGCTAGGGGATCCCAGGGCAGAGATCCCTGCTTGTTGGGAGTGGACGATCTCTTTCTTTGTCTTCCAATTGTGTGTCTCTCCAGAGCAGGCGACGGCTCCAAAGAGGTCTATTCCACCTGTTTCCAGGTTGGTTTGGCGCCTTGGCTTCTCTTAAGCCGGTTGGGTTGGTCGCCTGCTCTCCAGTCTGGGGTAGTTAGCCTTTGGATTGTAGGCATTGCCCAACGGCAGCGTGCTGGTTCGCGAGAATAGCCGGTACGGCTTGTTCGCTGGTCAGTTTGCCTGTCTTCCAAACGAAGTCTCATAGATACCTGGGGAAAGCGATGTTTGGTCAAAGCACCACCAGCCCTGAAGCCCTGACAGAAGCCGGCAGCCGGGTTTACCGAGTTGAGTACACCGGTCTGCTCAACCCGCCCGATGCTCTGGCCACCTCTGCCAAAGTTCGCCGCAGCACCCTGAGCACCACCGTTCCCTACAGTCGGTTGTCTGCCGAGATGCAGCGCATTCTGCGGATGGGTGGCAAAATCGTGCAGGTCACTGCCTTGTCGGGAGCCAATGCCTCTCCCGCTCAGGGCAACGGCGCTGCTGAGTGAGGGAGGCCCGACGGCCGACTGAAGTTACCGGCAAGGTTGCCCAGGTGTCATGAACAGCTCTGCAACGGTTCGTATGGCATCCAACACGGCGGTGCTGCCGCAGCAGCTCACTTGGGAGCAGGCGATAGCCCGGCTGCAGGGGGATGACTTGCAAGATCGGTACTATGCTGCCTGGTACCTGGGCACAGTTCGGGATCCAAGGGGGGTAGAGCCGCTGCTTTTGGCGTTGCAGGATGAGCGGGATCGCACCGCCTTGGGGGGCTATCCTCTGCGCCGCAATGCTGCCAAGGCCCTGGGGCAAATCGGGGACGTGCGGGCCGTGCCCGGTTTGATCGAGGCCCTCACCTGTACTGACTTCCACGTGCGGGAAGAGGCTGCCTATGCCTTGGCTCAATTGGGGGACAAGCGAGCAGTGGATCCCTTGCTGGCACTGTTGCAGTCCCGCGAGCAGGAGCAGCCCTGGGAAGCCCTTATCGAGGCCTTGGGTCAGCTTCAGGCCACCGAGGCTGAGGCAGCGATCCGGCCCTTTTTGAACCATCCCTCTGAGCGGGTGCGTTCGGCAGCGGCTTGGGTGCTCTATCGCTTTACGCAAGCTGAGGAGCTGACCCAAATCCTGGTGGCGCTACTGGCCCACTCCAACTCCAGCCTACGACAGGCCGCTTTGTTCGA
The DNA here is from genome assembly GCF_054058395.1 of Thermostichus sp. OS-CIW-26. Lineage (NCBI taxonomy): Bacteria > Bacillati > Cyanobacteriota > Cyanophyceae > Thermostichales > Thermostichaceae > Thermostichus > Thermostichus sp. OS-CIW-26. Next base: position 28,295 of record NZ_JBSSAG010000026.1, read on the forward strand.
CCTGGCCGAATCGGGATGGGTGGCGGGGGCGCCGCTGCTGGCCACAGCCGACGTGGCTCTCAACCTGCGCATCAATGCTCTGAAGCGGCTGTTCGATGTGGCGCTTCAGTTGGGGTGGGTGCCGCTGGCTCAGGTGACGGCGGTGATCCTGCCGCAATTGGAGAAGCTCTTCTAGGATCCTGGGGCGCTCAGTGCCTTTGATCAGCGGTTTCAAGTGTACCTTTGACTATTCGTTGCCTATGTCCTCCGCCTCGGCTGCTCAAGCGTTTCCCATTGCTGTGGCTCAACTGGCAGCAGAATTGGAGCAGGCCACGTCGCCTGAGGAATTGTTGCGGGTGGTGAGGGCGCTGGGCGCTTTGGGCCAAGTGGAAGGGATCCCCATCTTAATTCGCGCCTTTGGGTTTAATCGCCCTGCAGTTGGGGAGGCTGCTCTGGAGGAGGTGCTGCGCTTTGGGGAAGCCGCGGTGCAGCCCTTGCTGAGCCATATTGACGGTTTTGACTATGGGGCGCGGGCCTATTCGGTGCGGGCTCTGGCCCGTATTGGCCATGGGGATGCCTACCCCTTTTTGGCAGAAGCCATTGTGGCGGACTTTGCCCCCAGTGTGCGACGGGCGGCGACCCGTGGGCTAGGACGAGTGGCGGCCAAGCGGCCCTTGCCCGATCAAGAGCGAGCCTTGCAACTGTTGCGGCAATGCCTTGCCGATGCCGATTGGGGAGTCCGCTATGCCGCCGTCGGATCCCTGACGGACTTGGCTCGCCAGGGTGAACAATCTCTGCGCCCCTCAGTCGAGGCTGCGCTCCAGATGGCCCTGGAAGATGCCGATCCTCTGATCCCTCTCCGCGCCCAGATGAGCTGGCAGGAATTGGCTGCTGAGCCTTAGCTTCCCTGCCCCACTGTGTTTTTCTTAAGTTTTTCTCGTTTTTTTAGGAGCACCATCTATGTCCCTTCCGTTGCTTGCCGATCGCCCCACCACCCAAAATGAACGGGTGCCTCGCTACTTTGTGCCCAGCGACGAAACCCCGCCGGTCTACCGTCCTGACGACCCGACAGGAATCGACAACATCATTCGCGCCGCCTATCGCCAGATCTTCAGCGAGCATCTGATGCTGGAGAGTTATCGGCAAAAAGCTCTGGAGTCCCAATTGCGCAACGGGGCAATCTCGGTCAAAGAGTTTGTGCGCGGCCTGGGCAAGTCGGAGGTGTACCGGGATCTGGTCATGGTTCCCAACGACAACTACCGCTTCATCGAGGTCACCTTCCAGCGCTTTTTGGGTCGGCCCACCTACAGCCAACAGGAGCGCATCAAGTACTCCATCATCGTTGCCACCAAGGGACTAGATGGCTTCATCGACGCTGTGGTGGATAGCGAAGAGTACAATGCCGCCTTTGGGGACGATGTGGTGCCTTACCAACGCCGTCGCCTGTCGGAAAAGCCCGCCAACCTGGTAACCCCCCGCTATGGAGCTCGTTGGCGCGATGTCTCCGGCGTGAAGCGCTCGACGCGGGAAGTGGTGCGCACCTATCGTCTCACCCGTCCTCCCAAACCCGGGGATCCAGAAAACTTCCTCAACATGGCCCGCATGCTCAATCCCAAGCCGGCTGCACGGCAAAACATCAGCGTCTTCGATCTGAAGATCCCGGACATGACCACCAGCCGCCGCTAGGACTGGGCAAGCTTCCGGGGACAACCCTTTGCGGGCTCTGCCGGGCCGATCGATCCGCTGCTGTTCGGGTGGGTCGGCTCGCCGCTGTGTTTGAGCAGGATTCGTTATAATCTGGGTGATGCTTCTTAACACTTGGGTCGCATGAAGAATCCGGTTGTGCGGGCTTTTTTTGTCGGCAAGGCTGTGGCGGATGTCCTACGGGAGCGTTTGGAAAGCGCCCTCACCGATATTGCCGGAGAAGTGGGCAAGGTGTGGGCCGAGCTGCAGGAGGGCTGGCAAACCTTTGCCCAGGATGTCATGACCCGAGCTGAGGCAGAAGCATCCGTGGCCGCCCAGGAAAGGGTGCCGCCTCCTTTCCAGACAGAAGATCTGCAGGCAACTCTGGACGACTTGCGGGCAGAAGTGGCGCAGTTGCGCTCCGAGTTGCAGAAATATCGGAGTCGAAACGCTTGAGTGCCAGCACACTGGGATCCCAGGCTTCAACCTCTTTGGGATCACAACCCGTCAAGCCCTATACCGCCTACCGCTGGGCCCGGGAGAACTATACTCGCCAGGGCCGCATGCTGGACATTTGGCGATTTGTGCTCACCTGGCTGTTTTACCTTTGGCTGGATCAGCAGGCTTGGAGCTATGGGGGACAACCCACGCCCGAGCGAAAGGCCCAGCGCCGCCGGGCCAGAGCCATTTGGATCCGCGAAACGCTGCTTAACTTAGGCCCTACTTTTATTAAAGTGGGGCAGTTTTTCTCCACCCGCGCCGATCTCTTCCCCTCGGAATATGTCGAGGAGCTCTCCAAGCTGCAGGATCGGGTGCCTGCTTTCAGCTACGAACAGGTGGCGGCAATTGTGCAGCAGGAGCTGGGCAGGCCGATAACCCAAATCTACAGCTACTTTGATCCCACCCCTTTGGCCGCTGCCAGCTTAGGGCAGGTGCATCGCGCCAAGCTGAAAACCGGGGAAGAGGTGGTGGTGAAGGTGCAGCGTCCGGGGCTGACCCGCTTGTTCACCATCGATTTGGAGATCTGCCGTGGGATTGCCGAGTTCTTTCAGTATCGCACCTCTTGGGGCGGGCCGGGCCGCGACTGGATCGGCATCTACGAAGAGTGTCGGCGCACCCTCTGGGAAGAGGTGGATTACCTCAATGAGGGCCGCAATGCCGATACCTTCCGTCGCAACTTTCGGGATATGCCGCAAATTGCTGTTCCCAAAGTGTATTGGCGTTACACCTCTCCTCGCCTGTTGACATTGGAATACCTGCCGGGGATCAAAATCAGCGATTACGAAGCCCTGAGCGCGGCGGGGCTGGATCGCAAGGTTTTGGCTCGTCTGGGGGCAGAGGCTTATCTGCGGCAACTGCTCAAGGATGGCTTTTTTCACGCCGATCCCCACCCCGGCAACATTGCCGTGAAGCCCGATGGCACGTTGATCTTCTACGACTTCGGCATGATGGGCCGCCTGCGCTCCGATGTGAAAGAAAAGCTGATGGGCACGCTGGCAGGTGTGGTCTCCAAAAATGCCGATCAGGTGGTGGCCTCGCTGGTGGAACTGGGGGTGCTGGTGCCCACCGCCGATCTGGCTCCGGTGCGCCGCTCGGTGCAGTACATGCTGGATCACTTTATGGACAAACCCTTTTCCAGCAACTCGGGAGAAATCTCGGTGGCGGCCATCAGCGAAGACCTCTACGAGCTGGCCTACGATCAGCCGTTTCGTTTTCCGGCTACCTTTACTTTTGTGATGCGGGCCCTGACCACGCTGGAGGGATTGGGGAAAGGGTTGGATCCGGAGTTCGACTTTATGGAAGTGGCCAAACCCTTTGCGGAGGAGCTGATGAGTTTGAACGGAAGCGAGACCGAGACCCTCTTGGCCCAGGTTGGCCGTCAAGCGGCTGAGTTCACCAGCAGCAGTCTCAGTTTGCCCCGCCGGATCGAATTGACCTTGAGCAAGTTGGAACAAGGGGAGCTGCGCCTGCGGGTGCGATCCAGCGAGACGGAGCGCTTGCTGCGCAAGCTGAACAACACTGGGCTGGGAGTCATTTACGGGGTGTTGTTTGCGGCCTTTTTTTTGAGCGCAACTCAGCTCTTTTTGGCCGGACATGCTACCTTAACGGTTATCGCTTTGGTTTTGGCTGCCCTCGCTGCTCTTGCTTTAATCAGAGTACTCTTAAGGTTGAATCGGTCAGAGCGATTGATGTGATGCGACGATATGCCTGCGCTACGGATCCCGGCAAGATCCGCAGCAGCAATCAAGATGCCTGCTACTGCGATCCAGAGGGGCGCTACTTCATTGTTGCCGATGGTATGGGAGGACATGCTGCCGGGGCTACAGCCAGCCTGTTGGCCGTCGAGACCATCCGAGAATATCTGGATCGAGGCTGGAAAAACGTGCCGGCACCCCGGTTGCTCAGCGAAGCCGTAGAAGCAGCCAACAGTGCCATCCTCAAGGATCAGCGGGAAAATCCAGAGCGGGCAGACATGGGCACTACGGTGGTGGTGGCCATGGTGGATCCCAATGACAACTGCTGGAGCGCTCACATTGGCGATTCTCGCCTCTATCGCCTACGGGGATCCGAAATGCAGCAAATGACCGAGGATCACACCTTGGTGGCCCGCTCCATTCGACTGGGGGAGCTGACCTATGAGCAGGCCCGGATTCACCCTTGGCGACATATTCTCGAGCGCTGCCTGGGCCGACCCGATGCGGGTCCACCTTCTGTGCAGCCGATTACAGTTTACCCAGGGGATCGCCTGCTGTTGTGTAGCGACGGCCTAACTGAGGAGCTGGACGACGAAGTGATCATCGAGTACTGCCTGCAGGTGGAGGATTTGGAGCAGCTTCCTCTAAAACTCATCGAGGCGGCCAAAGAGCGGGGTGGGCGAGACAACATCACAGTGGTGATTGCCGAATACGCCTAGTTTGCACCCGGCTAAAGACGGTATTGGCGGTACACTTCGCTGGCAGCCCGGTGCAGCAGGGAGTGGCGATACACAAGGCGGTCGAGGTCTTTGCCGTAGCCGCCGCCGATGACGCAGGCGACGGGGTAGCCCTGCTTTAGGCAAGTATTCAGCACTTGCATGTCCCGCCGAAACAGCCCCTGGTCGCTGAGGGCCAGCTTGCCCAGGAGGTCTTCTTCGTGGGGATCCACACCGGCATCGTAGAGCACCAGGTCAGGGCGCACCTGAGCCAACAGATCGGGCAAGTGGTCGGCCAAAGTCTGGAGATAGGCTTCATCTTCCATGCCTACTGGCAGGGGCACGTCCAGGTCGCTCTGTTGTTTGGTGGCGGGGAAGTTGGCCTCGCAGTGCATGGAAAAGGTGAACACCCGCGGCTCGGAGCGAAAGATCCAAGCAGTGCCATCTCCTTGATGGACATCCAGATCCACGATCAAGAGCCTTTGCACCAGCCCTTGCTGCAGCAAGACTTGGGCGGCAATGGCCAGGTCGTTGAAGATGCAAAACCCAGAGCCGTAGCCGGGAAAGGCATGGTGGGTGCCACCGGCGGTGTTGCAGGCCAAGCCATGGCGCAGGGCCAATTGGGCAGTCAGGATGGTGCCGCCCACCGCTCGACAGGTGCGCTGTACCAGCTCTGGGCTCCAGGGCAGGCCGATGCGCCGCTGCAGCTTGGCCTCCAGGGATCCCTCACAGTAGGCCCTGACGTACTCAGGGGTATGTACCGACTCAATCCAGGCGAGAGGGGGCAGCTCAGGGTGGTGCACTTGTTGGGGGCGGATCACCCCTTCCCGCAGCAGCAGCTCTTGCAAGAGGCGAAATTTCGGCATGGGAAAGCGATGGCCCGGCGGCAGGGGGGCACTGTAGTCGGGGTGGTAAACAATTGGCAAAGACATCAAGGGCAATCGAATTGACGGCGGCGAGCATGGCCTATGACGGCTCCAGTGCTTATGGTAGAGGTAGCCCGCTCCTGCCGGATCCCTTCGAGACTCTTGCAAACCTGTTCTCCGTACCGCCGCGATTCCCTATGTTTACTGCGTCGGATCCCTTTTTGGGTCGCCTCTTGGCTCAGCGTTATCGACTTGTACATCTGCTGGGACAGGGGGGCATGGGGCGAGTCTATTTGGCTCAAGATTTGCTCTTTGGTGGGGTGGAAGTGGCTGTCAAGCTGCTTTCCCAGCCGGCAATGGATCAGCGCACCCGCCTGCGCTTTGAACGGGAAGCGAAAGCCTGCGCGGCTTTGGGCCAAAAAAGCCTGCACATTGTCAAAGTCAATGACTATGGCCTTACCCCCGATGAGGTGCCTTTCTATGTGATGGAATACCTGAACGGCCAAACCCTCAAGGATATTCTGGCCGCAGGGGCTTTGCCTTTGGAGCGCTTCTTCCGGCTGGCCCGTCAAATTGGCTTGGGGTTGAAAGCAGCCCACGAGGGGATCCTCATGGAAGGGCAACGGGTGCAGGTGATCCACCGCGATTTGAAGCCGGCCAACGTGATTGTAGTGCCTGATAGCAGTTTTGGGGAACTGGCGAAGCTGGTGGATTTCGGCATTGCCAAGCTGCTCAACAGCCATGAATCTTTGAGCTTTACCCATGCCTACCTGGGAACGCTGGCCTATTCTTCCCCGGAACAGCTGGAAGGGTTGCCGCTGGACGCCCGTTCCGATATCTACAGCTTCGGGATCATGCTGTACCAGATGGTGTCTGGCCAGATGCCCCTCAAGCCCACCACCGAATCTTTCCCGGGCTGGTACCAGGCCCACCACAAGCACCGGCCCATCCCTCTAGAAGACTGGGGACTGAAGTTTCCGCTGCCCGCCGGTTTGTCTGACTTGATCCTCGGTTGCCTGGCCAAAGATCCTGCCGCCCGCCCGCAGTCGGTGGCCAATGTGTTGGCGGAGCTGGAGCACATTCAAGCCAGAGCACAGGGATCTATTGCCCCTCAGGTCCCAGTCGCCTCGTCGGAAGAGGCTGCCTCTAGCCCACTTTCTGGAGGTCTCCCTGCCGCTGCGCCGTCCTTGGTTACAGCCGGTACTCTGCAGCTCAGGCCCTTGACGGCGGCCACGGAGGTCGAGAACGGGGGATCCCTGCTTTGGGTGCGCCTGATTCCCTTTCTGATGGGCGGGCTGCTGGGCTGGGTTTTGGTGAGTTGGCAATGGGGACAGTTGCTGCAGCGCCCCTCGGCCCCCCGTGTTTCCGGGCCAGGATCTCGTCCGGCAGTGGAAGATCCCATTGCCCCAGAGAATGTCCATCCTATGCCTGGGGAGCTTGTCCCTGAGTTCCTTGTTTTGGCTTCAGAGCGGAGCAAACGGCGGGACCCGGCACCGGAGCTGGAACCCTACACCCGGAGCGAGCCGGTGTTTCGCGCCTTTCCCCTGGAGACTTCCCGCGAGACGGTACGGGCCAGCCTGGGATCCCCCAACCAGCAGGGGCAGGGTGCTTGGCCCAACACCGTGTATGACCTGTATCGCCTTGGCGGGGTGAACCTGGGCCTGCTCTACGACGCATCCAGTCTGGCCCTGCGGCAAACCGAAGCCACCGTCACCGATGGCGTACCCACCCCTCAAGTGGAAGGACTCTTGGAGGATATGCTGCAAGCCCCCTTGCCTGCTCAACTGCAGCGAGAACTGCAGGCTGTGCGCGAGGGACGTTCCGGGCGAGTGCAATTCCGCGTTGGCCCCTGGGCCGGCAGGATCGAACGCAACGCCCAAGGTCACCTTTACATGGCCCTCTGGGATCCCACGCTGCCCAGCGGTGCTCCACCCCCTTCTCCTGTCTCCCCTCCCACCCTGCCCCCGACTGCCCCTGTTGCCCAGCCTCGTAAAGCTCCTAACCCCCATTCGGCAGCGGGCGGCCCTCGGCCCGGCCAGACCATGCAGGAGCTGCTGCGCCGTGCGCGCGAATTGCGGGGGGACTGAGCCATGTCTGCTTCTGAAGACAAAAAGCCGCTGTTGAGCACCGTCGCTCGCCTCTTCAAAACTCTGGCGAGGCCTTTCCCTGTCGGGCCTACAGCTCTCCTCAAACCCCCCGAACCTCCTCCCCCCAAGCGCCCGGTGCGCCTGCGGATTACCTGCCCAGGAGAGCCCCCCCAGGTGGTTGCCCTGAAGGGATCCGACATTCTCGGTCGCAGCCAGACGGTGGCCACCATTCGCATCCCTGCCCCCGCGGTGAGCCATCTCCACGCCCACATCCGTCCCCGCCCGGATTGGCGCCTGCCCGGTCTGGGTTGGCGGATCCCGTTGCCCCCTATTCTCTACTGGCTGGGGTGGAATGCCGGTCGCTACCAGCTAGAAGATCAAGACTCGACCAACGGCGTTTTCCGCCTCAAACCCTTCGGTGGCGCCGAGCGGGTGCGCCGGGTGATCTTGCGGCATGGCCAGCAACTGAGCCTTGGCCCGCCTCGGGATCCGGAGAGCGTCTGGATTCAAGTGCTGGATCCACCCCCACCACAGGTGTATGGGGTGCGCGGCTGCCTCATCCTGATGGTAGTCTTGGGGCTGGGGGCGAGGATTTGGATCGGCCATGAGTGGAGCAAGTTCTCAGTGGAACCGCCCCTCTCCGCAGATCGCAACCCCCTGATCGTCCTGGCCGGGGATCAGCAGACGGAGCTGCGCCGCCATCAGGGGGACACCTACCGGGAGCTGCCCAACCTAGAAGCTTTTGGCCCAATTCTGCCCAAGGTGGTGGTCGCCGCTGAAGATCACCGCTTTTACTCCCACTTTGGGGTGGATCTGCTGGGCATTGCCCGCGCCTTTTGGGTGAACCTGCGCTCGGGGGAAGTGCAGCAGGGGGGCAGCTCCATCAGCCAACAACTGGCCCGCACCGTGCTGCGGGACTACACCGGCTCCGGCAACACCTTCGGGCGCAAGCTGCGGGAGGCCGTCGCCGCCCTGAAGCTGGAACAGCGCTACAGCAAAGACGAAATCCTCGCTCTCTACCTCAACAATGTTTACCTGGGCAACGGCATCTACGGCTTTGAGACTGCCGCCCAGTTCTATTTCGGGATCCCAAGCCGCCAGCTCAGCCTTTCCGAAGCTGCGACTCTGGCGGCCATTTTGCCCGCGCCCAACGCCTTTAACCCCGTCGCCAACTATGATGCCGCCGTTCGAGGCCGGGATCGGGTTTTGGATCGCCTGAGCGAGCTGAAAGTCTTCCCCGAAGAGGAGATTCGGCGGGCCCGGCGCAGTCGCCTCACCCTCAATCCCCATTTGCGCTCCCAAACCATGACAGTTGCTCCCTACTTTTACAGTGCCGTCTTCCAGGAGCTGCGGCAGCTCTTGGGCCAAGACCTCTCGGCAGAGGGCAACTTCATCATCGAAACCACGGTGCATTTGCCCTACCAGCGTTTGGCAGAGCAAGTCCTGGCCCAAACGGTGCGCGAGTCCGGATCCCGCTTGGGCTTCAGCCAAGGCGCTTTGGTCAGTCTCGACAGCCGCAACGGCGAAGTGCTGGCTTTGGTGGGAGGGATCGACTACAACGCCAGCCCCTTCAACCGGGCTACCCAAGCTCAAAGGCAGCCGGGCTCCACCTTCAAAGTGTTCACGTATGCGGCTGCCCTCACCCAGGGGATCCCTCTCTCCCAAGTGTTGTCTTGCGAGCCCCTCACCTGGGGCAACCTCACCTTTCGGGGCTGTCGCTCGGGATCGGCCCCTATGGATTTGGCCCGCGGCCTGATCCTCTCCGAAAACGTGATTGCCCTGCGGTTGGCCCAACAAGTCGGTCTAGAGCAAGTGGTGGCGATGGCGCGGCAAATGGGCATCCAATCGCCATTGCAACCCTATCCTTCTATGGTGATCGGCACCATGGAGGTGAACTTGCTGGAGTTGACAGCAGCCTTCACTCCTTTTGCCAATCGTGGCCTTTGGTCAAGGCCCCACACCATCCGCCGCATCTTGGATAGCAGCGATTGCGCCAACCCCAACGACTTTCGCACCTGCCGTGAGATTTACCCTGGTCGGGAGGATCCCCGCTCTCAGCGACTTGTCCTGCCAGAAACCGTCGCCCAACAGATGACAGCCGTACTGCAAGGGGTGATCAGCTCCGGCACCGGCACTGCTGCCCGGATCGGCATTGGAGAAGCCGGTAAAACCGGCACCACCACCGCCAACAAGGACCTGCTCTTTATTGGCTACACGCCCAACCCTCCCCTGGTGACCGGCATTTGGCTGGGCAATGATGACTCTAGCCCAACACGAGGAAGCAGCAGCATAGCCGCTCAAACTTGGGGAAATTACACGAGGCAAGTCATTACCAATAGTTTGACGATGGTTCAATAGAGCAACTCCGAGAGCAGCCTTGGCAATTGGCAACCCCAAATCCTGACAACCCGACAGAAAACTCTCCTGCATCCCAAGTGAGAAATGCCTAATAACCAGTTTGGCCGTACCCCTCAATAAACCCACAATCTAGGTTCACCCACTTTCTCAGCGCAGATCTCGGCCAAAGGGCAACAACGACAAAATAATTAACTTCATGTGTTGTTTGGCAAAGGGGATCCCAACAATGGTGATTGCCAGAATCACAGCCCAGAAGAGATGGTTAAGCACCAACGGCCAGCCAAACAGCAATAGCCAGATGACGTTAAAGATCAGCAGCAGCGGGCTGTTGGCATCGGGATACTCCACCACTTCCTTTCCGAAGGGGGCAAGCACTGCAAACCCCAGTTTGATGCTCTGCCAGCCAAAGGGAATGCCGATGATTGTCAGGCAAAGGCTCAGTCCTCCTAAGATGTAGCCCAAACCTGTCAGCAAACCCCCGAAGATTAGCCAGATGATGTTGCCAATCAAGCTCATGATTCAGATCCTTCACCGTTGAGACCAAATTGCAGGGTACAAGAGCAGAACTAGCCTTCCTGTTCGACATCCATACTCTAACCAGCTGTTGGCCAAGACTGGGATCCCAAAATCTGCTTCTTTCCTGGGCTCTAGCGTTCTGCGTCACCGAGGGGAGCGGGCTCCATCACCGGAGGCACTGCGGCCCTATTCACCTTGCAGGGCAGAATGCGGTTCAGAAAGCGGAGGATCCCCCAAACCCAACTGACGGTGATCACCCAAAAGATCCACAACCCGCTTGCCCACGGTTGCGGCAAGTCCAAGGCCATCCCCCCAATCATTGGGCCAAGAGCAAACCCCGCCGCCCAGCAGAGGGAGTTGACCGACAGATACACCCCCCGCAAGTGATCCGGCGCCAAATCCGCCACCAAAGCAGAGGCAGAGGGGTTGTAGCTCACCAACGCCAAAGAGAGCACCGCCAGCGCCAAGACTGCCACCGCCGGGGCCGGAGCCCCCAATTCCGCCGCCAGACCGCTAAGCCAAACCAAAAGAAATCCCACCCCCCACATCAGGGCGGATCCCTGCAACCCTTGGATGCGCGTCCGGCGATTCAACCAACGGGCCACCGGCATCTGCAGCAGAGCGATCAAGGCCCCATGCAAGGCAAACAAAATGCCGATTTGCACCTCTGGGATCCCTACCCCATTGCGGAAGTAAAGGGGCATGCTGCTGCTGAGCTGGGCCACATAGGTGGTGAACAGGATATTCGACAGGCCAAACACCAAAAGGGAGCGATCTCTAAGGGCGGTTTTCCAACCTGCCAACACAGGCTCTGCTGCCGGACAAGTCGCCCGAGTTTCCCGGATAAAAAACCAAAGTACTGCCAGAAAGATTAGAAAAGTGACACCGTCGATTACAAACAAGAGCCGATAGGCCCCCGTCAGAGCCACCAGCGTGCTGGCCATAGCCACCCCAAGGCTGAGGCCCAGGTTATCCCCTAGACGGTTGAGAGCGTAGGCTTCGTTGCGCTGCTCACGAGTGGTTAGATCTGCTACAATCGCTTCCGCAGGCGGCCAGTACAACCCCTGCCCCAAGCCTGCAGCCATATTGGCCAGGGCAAAACTCCAGAAGTCATAGGAGAGCGCAAACCCAAACGACCCCAAGGTGGAAATAGCCAGAGAGAGGATCAAAGTGGAACGGCGCCCCCAAGCTCCATCGGCCATCGAGCCGCCCAGGATGCGGCCAAACACCCCGGCAAAAGCCATAATGCCTAGCCCCAGGCCCACTTGGGTGGCGGTCAGCCCCACCTGATTCACAAAAAAGAGACTGGCATAAAACAAGGTAAAGCCGGTTCCAGTTTGGGAAAGCAGCCGACCGATAAAGATCAGCCAAACCTGAAAACTGAGCTTCGGCCACCAAGAAGGGATCCACATGTTGAGTGCAGCAGGATGTTGAGTGCAGCAGGGGAGGGCCTACCTAGCCTACGGGATCCCGATCCTTGAGGCCAGGGCAAGGAGCCTGCTGTAAACTACCCGACCCTGACTGCTTCGCAGTACAGGGCGGGCTTTCGGCAGCCCTGCAGTTGGCAAGCCAACCACGAACCTCTAGGCTGGTTTACAGCAGCCCCCAAAAGCGCAATCACCTTCGCACCGTTAAAATCCGCATCC